>CAKURW010000025.1 GCA_934675795.1 uncultured Collinsella sp. | reverse complement strand
AAGATTTCGGTCTTCTTCCCCGGCTACGACGCCGAGCCCGCTTTCCGCGAGACCTATAGCCCCGAGTTCTCGGACAAACTCTACGTCACCAACGCTGGGCGCGAGTGGATCGACTTTATGAACCTGGGCGTCGACAAGGGCGCCGGCGTCGCTCACCTGTGCGAGCACCTGGGCATCGATATTGCCGATGCTGCCGCCGTGGGCGATACCTACAACGACATCCCCATGCTGGAGCGCGTCGGGCATAGCTTTATCGTGGACAATGCCGAGGAGCACATGAACGCGCACGCCAAGTGGCGCATTCCGAGCAACAACGACGGGGGCGTACTGACGCTCATCGACGCTATCTTGGCGGCCCGGTAGCCGTCCCATCGGGCCTGGCCGGGCGGCACAGGATAACTTTTCGCTCGGTCAGGTCCTGCGCAAGACGAAAGCCACATTAAGTGGCTTTCTTTGCGTGCGGAATCTACGAAAAGTTAACCTGTGCCGCCCGGCCAGGCCCTAGGTTTACTTGTTTGCCGCCTAGATGGCGTCTTGAGTGTCTAGATACTTAGGCTGAATTTAATTGAACGAAGGGGGCTCCTTGTTGGCAAGGAGCCCCCTTCTGGTTTGGTTACTTTAGGGTTGTGGGCACTTCCCTATTTGGCGTCGGCCCAGGTTATGCCGGTGCTGGCTTCGGCGATTAGGGGGACGCGGAGGTCTACTACGTGCTCCATGACGTCGCGGACCATGGTGGTTAGGCGCTCGACTTCGTCGATGGGGCACTCAAAGTCCAGTTCGTCGTGCACTTGCAGGATCATGTGGGCGGCAAAGCCTTCCTCTTCCAGGCGGCGGCTTACGCGGGCCATCGCGATCTTGATGATGTCGGCGGCGGTTCCCTGCATGGGATGGTTCATGGCCGTGCGCTCGCCAAAGCCGCGGAGTTGCGGGTTTTTGGCCTTGAGCTCCGGAATATGACGACGGCGGCCGTACATGGTCTCGGCGTAGCCCGTCTGCTTGGCGCGTGCCACCACGTTGTCGAGGAACGTGCGCACGCCCGGGTAGGCCTCGTAGTAGCGGTCGATCATGTCGCGTGCCTCGGCCATCGAGATATGCAGCGACTGCGACAGGCCGTAGGCCTGCTGGCCATACACGATGCCAAAGTTCACGGCCTTGGCGCGACTGCGCAGGTCGGGCGTTACCTCGGACACCGGCACACCGAACACGCGCGCCGCCGTCTCGGCATGGAAGTCCTCGCCCTCGTTAAAGGCGCGCACCAAGTGCTCGTCACCTGAGAGATGCGCCAGCAGACGCAGCTCGATCTGCGAGTAGTCCACCGCCAAAAAGACGCTTCCCTCGCCTGCCGAAAACGCCGTCTTGACGGTACGACCCAGCTCCGAGCGCGTCGGGATGTTCTGCAGGTTCGGGTCGCTCGAGGACAGACGCCCCGTTGCCGTGATGGTCTGGTTGTACGTGGTGTGCACGCGACCGTCACCACGGCGCAGCGGGCCCAGCGTATCCAGATAGGTGGACTTGATTTTGGACTTTTCACGCCAATCCAAGATCAGACGCACGATTTCGTGGTCGCGGGCAAGGTCGCTCAACACCTTGGCGTTGGTCGAATAGTAGCCGCGCTTAGTCTTCTTGAGGCCCTTGGTCGGAAGCCCCATCACATCAAAGAGCACATGCGACAGCTGCATGGGACTGCCGATGTTAAAGGTCTCGTCACCCGCCAGGTCGCGAATACTGCGCTCAACCTCGGTAATCTGGGTCGCCAGACCCTCGGACAGACTGTGCAGACGGTCGGGGTCCACGAGCATGCCCGCGCGCTCCATCTTGGCAAGTACCGGAACGAGCGGCATCTCGATGCCATCGAACACGTTGGCGGCATTCTCACGGGCCATGCACTCGCGCAACGGTGCCACGAGCGCCAGCGTCAGAGCCGCAGTACGGGCGGCAGGCGCCGGAGCGTCCTCACCGGCACCCTCTGCGCCGCGCGCCGCAGGCAGCGCCATCTGCAGATACGTATCGGCAAGATATGCCTCATCGAACTCGGAGCGGTCGGAATCCAGCAGGTAGGCGGCAACCACGGTATCGAAGATGCGCGTAGAATCGGCAGCGAGCGGATCCATGAGCTCGGGCTCAGAAGAATCGATGGGCGAAAGCTCGTGCAACAGCGCCTTCATATCCGGGCTCGCCACGCGACCCTCCATAAACAGACGCGCGAGCACGCCGGCAATCACGCCGTGGACGAAGTTGAAGCCCTCGACCTCAGCCGCCGCACAGCTGTCGCCCTCCTCGAGCGCGAACAGGCCCTTGGACGTCGCCAACCACAGCGTGCGCGTCAGTCCAAAGAGCGCGCCCTCTTCCTTGTCGTCGTCCACCACGGCGGCGACCCACTCGCCGGCATCAATCGCGCGGGAGACCTCAGCCGCAACGGCACCAAGCGCGTCAGCATCGCCGGCGGCTGAGCGAACCATAGCAGGTATCTCAAACACACTGGAGGCAGCAGCCCCGCCCTCGCCGCCGATCAGCGCCAAGAAACGGTTCTGCATGGCGGTGATACCAAGCGTACCCAGCGCCGCGGAAACCTCATCGGCAGAAAACGCCGGGAAGGACGTCGCCTCAAAGTCGAGCTCGACGGGCGCATCGGTGCGAATTGTCGCAACCTTGCGGCTCAGTAGTGCGTCATCGATGTGTGCACGCAGGTTCTCGCCCATCTTGCCCTTGACCTCGTCGGCATGCGCGATGACTTCGTCCAGGCTACCGTACTTCGCAATGAGCGCACTCGCCTTTTTGGGACCGATGCCCGGTACACCGGGGATGTTGTCGGACGTATCGCCCTTTAGACCGTAAAAATCGGGCACGAGCGCCGGCGTAATGCCGTGATACAGGTCGTCCACGCTCTCGGGCGTCATGATCGCCACGTCAGACAGGCCCTTGCGGGTCGAGACCACGTTGACGTGCTCGGTCACGAGTTGATACATGTCGCGGTCGCCGGTCACCAGTAGCATGTCGCAGCCGGCCTGCTCGCCCAGGCGCGCCATGGTTCCCAGGATATCGTCGCCTTCCCAGCCCTCGGACTGCAGAATCGGCACGTTGAGCGCGGTGAGCAGCTCCTTAATCATAGGGAACTGCGCATGCAGACCGGGGTCCATGGGCGGGCGTTGCGCCTTATACTGCGGCAGCATCTCCATGCGCACGCGCGGCTTACCCTTGTCAAACGCCACGACCACACCGTCGGGGTTAAAGGCATCAATCATCTTAAGAAACATGTTCAGAAAGCCAAAGATCGCGTTGGTGGGGCGACCGTCCGGCGCGTTCATGGTCGGCGGCACGGCGTGAAAGGCGCGGTGCATGAGCGAGTTGCCGTCGATAACGGCAAAAGTGCGGCGCTTGTCAGACATATTAAATACCTCGCTTTGGGCTGGGCACGGTTTGCTCACTCCAGTTTACACGCTCCCCGCCCCGCGGCCACCTCACATCAAGCTCCCCCGCCACCGTGAGCCCGCGCGTGATACGATGGCTCACGGTACATCAACCAGCACGATCGATCCGAAAGGAGCCTGCGTCATGGAGCGTCCCTGCGCATGGAAAAAGTACACGCCACAGCAAGTCGAGGAACTCGAGGAGCTTTGCCGCGGCTATAAGCAGTTTTTGAGCGAGAATAAGACCGAGCGCCTGTGCGTCAAGACCGGCATCAAGATGGCCGAGGAGGCGGGCTACGTCGACTTGGAGACCGTGATTGCCGAGGGCCGCACGCTCAAGGCCGGCGACAAGGTGTACGCCGCCAATCACGGCAAAGACCTCATGCTCGTCAACCTGGGCACCGTCCCGCTCGAGCAGGGCTTTAACATCCTGGGTGCTCACGTGGACTCGCCGCGCCTGGACCTTAAGCAGAATCCCGCCTTCGAGGCCGGCGACATGGCCTACCTCGACACGCACTACTACGGCGGCGTCAAGAGCTACCACTGGGTGGCCTCCCCGCTCGCACTCGTGGGCGTCATCTGCAAAAAGGACGGCACCACCGTCGACATCAATATCGGCGACAAGGCCGACGACCCGGTCTTTACCATCTCCGACCTGCTGATCCACCTCTCGAGCGAGCAGATGGCCAAGCCCGCCAAGGACGCCGTCGACGCCGAGATCCTCGACGTGATCGTGGGCGGCCGTCCCGTCAAGTTCGATGAGGACGACAAGGACGCCCCCAAGGAGCCCGTCAAGCAGATGTTCCTGGACATCCTCAAGGAGCAGTACGACGTCGAGGAGGAGGACTTCCTCTCCGCCGAGATCGAGGTCGTGCCCGCCGGCCCCGCCCGCGACATGGGCCTCGACCGCTCCATGATTTTGGGCTATGGCCACGACGACCGCGTCTGCGCCTACCCGTCCATGCTCGCCCAGATCAACGTCACCAACGTGGAGCGCACGAGCATCACGCTCATCGTCGACAAGGAGGAGATCGGTTCCGTGGGTGCCACCGGCATGACGAGTCGCTTCTTCGAGAACACCGTCGCCGAGATCATGACGCTCGCCGGCGAGGACAGCCCGCTGGCCCTGCGCCGCGCACTCGCCCGCAGCCGCATGCTCTCCTCCGACGTGTCCGCCGGCTTCGACCCGGGCTATGCCGGCAAGTTCGAGACCAAAAACGCCGCCTTTATGGGTCGCGGCCTGTGCTTTAACAAATACACGGGCAGCCGCGGCAAGGGCGGTTCCAACGACGCCGATGCCGAGTACGTGGCCTTCGTCCGCGACATCATGGACGAGGCCGGCGTGGACTTCCAGACCTGCGAGCTCGGCCGCGTCAACGCGGGCGGTGGCGGCACCATCGCCTACATCATGGCCAAGTACGGCATGAACGTCATCGACTCCGGCGTTGCCGTTCTGTCCATGCACGCCCTGTGGGAGGTCGCCAACAAGGCCGACATCTACGAGGCCTACCGCGGCTACAAGGCCTTCCTCGAGCGCGCCTAACCAACCCTTGTAACTTGCGGTGAAATACGGATTCATCAGGGCTTCCAACGGGGAAAGCGGTCTGTACTTCACCGCAACTTTTTTAGCGGAAGGAGGATTCCGTGCTACAGGTCGTCATTTCGCCCGCCAAACAGATGCGGACAGCTCAAGATGCCTTTGACGTTTTGGGCATACCGCCTTTTGCACATCAGACGGCCCGGCTCCATCAGGCACTGCTAGGCATCGAACGCGAGGATGGCGCGGCAGGTCTTCAGGCCCTTTGGAACGTGAGCGACAGGCTGCTTACAACGTGCCTGGATACGCTTCACGAATTTATGCCCGTCCTGAGCGATGCCGACCTCGCCGATCCCGATCTCGCGCGCCGAATCTCCCCCGCCGTCATGTCCTACCACGGCATCCAATACCAAAGCATGGCGCCCGAGGTCATGGATGCTGCACAGCTCGACTGGCTGCAAAACCATCTCTGGATCCTCTCCGGATTGTACGGATGCGTGCGGCCTTTCCATGGCGTTGAGCCCTATCGGCTCGAAATGGGAGCCAAGCTCGCCGTCGACGGCGCTCGCGATCTCTATACGTTTTGGGGCGACAAACTTGCATGCGCCATTGCGCCGACCGGCTCCAACACCACGGTCGTCAACCTTGCCAGCGCGGAGTACGCCAAGGCCGTTCTACCCCATCTCGCAGGCGACGCCACAACCGTCACTTGTCTCTTTGGCGAAGGTGTCCGCAACGGCAAGCCCATCCAGCGCTCGACCGCCAGCAAAAAGGCGCGCGGCTCCATGGTGCGCTGGATGGCAGAAAACAAGCTCGAGGACGACGCCGGTCTTACCGAGTTCAACATCGGCTACCGATACACCCCAGAGCTTTCAAACAAAAACACCTTGGTCTTCCTGAACGAGCAGGCCCTCTGAGTCCACCGTCACCAAAAGCCACGCCAGCCCCACCAGCCTTTTATAACTTGCGGTGAAATAGTTCCTGAATAAGCCTTTTAACAGGCAAAACAGGACCTATTCCACCGCAACTTTTTTGAAGGGGTTGTCCAGGCGGCGCGTCTATTCTGCCAGGCCGTCGGCCTTGGCAATCTCGTTTGTCGAGCCATCCTGATAGACGACCTTAACGTGCTCCACCTCGGACACTTTGACGCCCGTCGGAGGCTCCAGACGCCATTCCGTCAGGGCGATATCCATGGTCGTGGGTACATCTCCTTGATCTTTGAGCTTCACCGTGAGCGTTTTGAGCGCCGCGTCAAACGTCACGCGTTCGATTTCTTCACCCGGAATGGACCCACCACTCAGCTGCAACTGCACAAACTCATCGCGCGGGTACCAATAATCGCCCGGAACGGCAAGCGTATTGGCATTACCGCCAGTACTCCTCACCGTCATAATCGGTAGGCTATCATCAGCCTCGAACTCCCATGCAGCGCCGCCGCGACCGCCAAACGTCCAGATACAAAAGGCAATCACCAGCACGGCAAGCACCGCAAAACCAATCGCGACAAGGCCATGGTGCGCACGGCTTTCCTCGGCCGACACATCCCATTGCGTCTCTCGATATAGATGCTTGTCTTCCATGTTCGCCTCCCCACAGGCACGCTCGTTAGGCCAATCGTACCCATTCGAGCTATACTTGAGCCCATTACATAAACGGGGAGCTTGCAGGACAAGACGGCAGGCTGAGACTGGGCGCGCCCGCCCTGACCCGCAAACCTGATATGGGTAATGCCAACGAAGGGAGCCGTGCCAATGAGCACACAGACCGAGCCCAAGCTCGTCACGCAAATCGACTTCGCCCGGGCCGGGCAGATCACGCCGCAGATGAAGGAGGTTGCCGAGCGCGAGCATCGCGACCCCGAGTACATCCGCGAGCGCGTGGCCGACGGCCGCATCGCCATTCCAGCCAACATCGTGCATATCAAAAAGGGCATGCGCGCCTTTGGCGTCGGCGAAGGCCTGTCCACCAAGGTCAACGTTAACCTGGGCATCTCGGGCGATAAGGCCGATGCCGCCGAGGAGTGGAAGAAAGTCAAGATCGCTGAGGAGTTTGGCGCCGACGCCATCATGGACCTCTCCAACTCGGGCAAGACGCGCCAGTTCCGCCAGCAGCTCATCGACGAGACGCCGCTCATGGTGGGCACCGTTCCCATGTACGACGCCATCGGCTACATGGAAAAGCCGCTGGTCAAGCTGACCAAGGACGATCTGCTCGAGGTCGTACGCGCGCATGCCGAGGACGGCGTAGACTTTATGACCATCCACTGCGGCATCAACAAGTCGGTCATCAAGACCTTTAAGGAGACCGGCCGCCTGATGAACATCGTCAGCCGCGGCGGCTCGCTGCTGTTTGGCTGGATGGAAGTCACCGGCAACGAGAACCCGTTCTATGAGTTCTACGACGAGGTGCTCGAGATCTGTCACGAGTATGACGTGACCATCTCACTCGGCGACTCCTGCCGCCCGGGCTGCCTCTACGACTCCAACGATGCCACCGAGACCGCCGAGATGATCGAGCTGGGCAAGCTGTGCAAGCGCGCCTGGGCCGCGGGCGTCCAGGTCATGGTCGAGGGTCCGGGCCACATGGCGCTCGACGAAATCGCTGCCAACATGAAACTGCAGAAGCGCCTGTGCCACAACGCCCCGTTCTATGTACTCGGACCGCTGGTGACCGATATCGGTGTGGGCTATGACCACATCACCGCCGCCATCGGTGGCGCCATCTCCGCGAGCTCCGGCGCCGATTTCCTGTGCTACGTGACGCCCGCCGAGCACCTGTGCCTGCCTAACGCCCAGGACGTGCTCGATGGCCTCATGGCAACCAAGATCGCCGCGCATGCCGCCGACATCGCCAAGAAGGTGCCGCACGCCCGCGATCTGGACGACAAGATGGGCCAGGCGCGCCGCAAGCTCGATTGGGACGCCATGTGGAAATGCGCTCTCGATCCGGTCACCGGCAAGAAGCGCTACGAGGAGTCCCCCGCTGCCACCGAAGGCACCTGCACCATGTGCGGCAAGATGTGCGCCGTCCGCACTGTCAACAAGGTGTTCGAGGGCACGACGATCGATCTCGGTATGGAGGACTAGGTCCCTCGCTGCGATCGCTTTAGAAGCGAGTTGGCGCCCGTCAATTGTTGACGTGTGAACATTTGCTTTCATTTGCGTAAAGATTGCATCGCCCGCCCGGGTTCGACATAGAGTCGGCCCGGGCATCTTTATAATGCTGGCTTAAAGACCCATTTGAATCCGACCGAACAAGGGAGCGAACATGGATCGTAGTAGGGTACCTGCCGTTCTGTCCATCGCAGGATCTGATTCCAGCGGTGGCGCCGGCATTCAGGCCGACATCAAGACCATCACGGCACATCGCCTGTATGCCGAGACGGCCATTACCGCTATCACGGCGCAAAACACGCTGGGCGTCACAGCGGTCCAGGAAATCTCCCCCGATATCGTCGCCGCGCAAATCGATGCGGTCTTTGACGACATCCGCCCGAGCGCCGTCAAGATTGGCATGGTTTCCTCTGCCGAGATTATCGAGGTCATCGCCGACCGCTTGAGCGCTTGGGACGCGCAGAACATCGTGGTCGATCCCGTCATGGTCGCCACCTCGGGCGCTCGACTCATTGTCGAGGATGCCTCCGAAGCACTCACCCGCCGCCTATTCCCGTTGGCGACGGTTATCACGCCCAACATTCCTGAGGCCATGGCGCTGCTCGACTATGAGGTCGATTCCGAGCGCACGCAGCAAAATGCCGCTATGCTTCTCACCCGCCGCTTTGGATGCGCGGCCCTCGTTAAGGGCGGGCATTTTGTCAATGAGGCCAACGATGTGTTGGCCGAGCCCGCGCCGCTCGATGACGAAGGAAACCACCTGGGTGATCCGCTCACCACGTGGTTCCGCCACAAGCGCATCGAGACCAGCAATACGCACGGCACTGGCTGCACACTCTCGTCCGCTATCGCCTGTGCGCTGGCACAGGACATGGACCTCGCCGACGCCATCAATGCCGGCAAAGCCTACCTAACAGGCGCCCTCGCTGCAGGTTTCGACATGGGCAAAGGCTCCGGCCCCGTTAACCATATGTGGCAGTATTAAGATTCACAGCCCAAAACCACCGCAAAGGGGACAGGCACCTTTGCGGTGGTTTTTCCTTTTTGGCGTCTAGTCGTCGGCGAGTTGAATTCCCAACAGACCCGAGAGCGCCAGCGCCTGCTCGGCATTGACCGTCAGACCACGCAGCTCATGGTAGTCACCCGAAACAATGGGCGCCGCGAATGTGCAGCGTGATACATCCACGCCGGAAAGCGACGTCTTGAACACATCGACGCGCGTCAGGTCGCAGCTGTCCAGGCGAAGCTGCCCCAACTTGGCGCCCTGGAGCGCCGCCTCGGTCAGACGCATATCGCGCGCCACCAGGGGCCCGATGCGTCCTTCCGAGAGGTTCGCGTAGCTCAAATCGCACGATGCAAACGACACGCTCGACAGGCGCGCTTTGAGCAAGTTGAGTCCCGGCGCCGAGCAGTCAACAAAGTCGCAGCGATTGAGCCAGCAGCCCTCCATATTGCAGCGGATAAAGCGGCAACCGCGAAAGACCACATCGCGGAAAGTAGAACCGCTCCAATCCACACCGTCGAACACGCAGGATCGAAATACGACGCCATCGAACGTCGCGCCGTTCGCCACGTCGTAAGCAAGCTCCATATCCTCAAAAGCGGTGTTTGAGACAAGCTCGTCGCCCTCGGCAAAGAGGTCAATAAGCTCATCCATGCCCATATGGCAACCGAGCCGCTCGCTAACGCGGGCAAAACCACCACAAAGGTGCCTGTCCCCTTTGTGGTGGTTTGGGGTTGCGCTACTCACCGAGTATCTCTTGGAGCTTGGACGCCACGGCGTGGCCCAGACGCTCGTGGCTTTCGGGCATCATGTGCAGATAGTCGATATCGCCCGGCTCGGCAAAGTCGGCAGCGTTCAAAAAGTCGCAGCCAAATTGCTCGGCCACATGCGCATAGTACTCGGCAAAATGCTCCGAGGCCTCGACGGAATGCTCATCAAAGTCGGTCATATACACTTCGGCGATCTGCGGCTTAATCTTGATAGGAGCCATCAGCAGAATGCGCGGGCACGGTGCGGCGTCGGTCCAGGGAAACGCACGGACGGCACGAATCAGCGCCATGGCGCCACGGGCGATATCGGAAGCCGTCACGTTAAAGACCGTCTTGCAGTCGTTGGTGCCCAGCATAATCACAATCGCATCCAGCGGCTTATGTGCCTCCAGCAGCATCGGCAACGCGCGGATGCCGTTGAGATTGGTGTCCAAGTGGCACATGTCGTCGCGCACCGTCGTGCGACCGTTGAGGCCTTCCTCAATTACATGCCAGCCCTCGCCCAGGTCGCGCTGGGCCACGCCGCACCAGCGCACATCTTGCGCATAGCGCACCGCGGTGCCGTCGCGCATACCAGCCGGATCATAGCCATAGGTGTTGCTGTCGCCAAAACACAGAACGTTTTTCATCGTAAGCCCCTCGTTCAGTAAAAAGCCGACAGGAGCAGCCTCTCCCGTCGGCTCGACATATCTGTCAGCGCGCACAGTTTACAGGTACTTGCGCCAATCGTCCTCATCCTCTTCATCCTCGGCAGCAGCCTGAGCCTGCTCGGCGGCTCGGGCAGCCGCGGCGCGTGCGGCAACCTGGGCATAGGACTCCTCGTTGCGCTCGGGGAAGTTTGCCAGCACGTGCTCGAACTTGGCAAAATCCTCGTCCCAGCGCGTAGAAGGCACGGCAAAGAAGACCTGCTTGACCTTAAAGTCGCCCGATGCGAGCTCCTTGCGGAAGAGCTCGGCCACGGCCTCGGCGTCAAAGCCGTTGTTGTCGCAGCCCCAAGCGCCCAGCACGAGCTTCTCGCGACCCAGCTCGTCGCAGATGGCGAGCACAAAACGGATGCGGTCGCGCAGGGCATCCAGCAGGGCGTCGTCGCTCACGCGGTACTCCTGGCGGGCGCGTTTGACGTTGGGCGCGGCGGCAACGATCACGTCGGCATACGCGTGCACGTGGTTGCGGTCGAAGCGCACGGCGGGCACCACCAGGGCGCGGTTACGGTAGAGCTCACAGTTGATGTTGCGGCGACGGTTCTCGCCGTACCACTTGCGCTGCTTGTCGAGCACGTTGTACAGGTACGAATCGGCGCAGAGCGTCGCCTCCTGGCCCAGATAACCCTGGATATAGCCGCCGCCCGGATTGGTAAACGAGGCAAAGGCGAGCACGGCCATATCGCAGAACTGCGCATAGCCACGGCCGTTGTCTAGGATGGCCTGGGTGGCGGAAGCGTCGAGCACGGTGACCTCGGGCAGAACCGGGGCGGGTTCCTCGGCAGGCGCAGGCTCGGCGGCATCCTCGGCGGGTGCAGGCTCGGCCGCAACCTCGGCCTCAACCGCAGCTTCGACCTCGGCGGCGTCGACCTCGGCGGTCTCGGCGGCCTTCGTCTCCTCGACAACAGCCTCCTCAGCAGCCGCGGCCGCCTGGGCCTTGGCCTTCATCGCCGCGACAAAGCCGGCGGGCATACCGTCGAACTCGCGAACGCCGGCAAGCGAGCGCTCGATATCCTTGGCGCAGGCCTCGGACACAGCCACCACATGACGCTCGGCGGCCTTGGCGCGAGCCTCACGCTTAGGGTTCGGCTGCCCCGCGCGGTTGGGCCTGCGGTTACGGTTCCTGTTGTCGACGTCTGCCATAAGTGGTCACCTTTCCTGTCGCTGCCGCTATCGGCTTTTCCCATCCATGATACCCCGCCACGCATAAAAAAGGCGGCCCCGAAGGACCGCCTTTCGCATCGTTTTACCGTGTCCGGCAGGAAGCGTCGCAATGCCGCGTTTTAATCGCGACGGCCGAGGATATTCAGAATGCGCAAGAACACGTTGATAATATCGACGAACAGGTTAGAGGCCATAAGCACGGCGTTGGGCAGCGTGGGCGGCACCGTCGTTGCCACATAGGTGTCGTAGCCGATGAAGCCGGCGAACACCACAATCACGATCAGGTCGGTGATGGACTGCGAAACGCCCATGAACATCAGCACGATCTCGACCAGAATCGTGGCAAGCAGGATGCCAAAACCAATGCCATACACACGCTGGAAGAACTTGGGGAAGGTCACGCCCAACGCACCGAAGACAAAGGTGATGGCGGCCGTGGCGATAAAGGCGGTGTTGATGGTGGGCAGGTCGTAGTTGGCAAGGCCAAACGACGCGGTCAGGCCAAAGGTACTCGCAAAAATCACGTAGCCCACAAGGGACAGGCCCACGGACTGTTTGCTGGCAGCAGCCGACATCATGACGATGCCGACGATAGTCAGGATAAACGAGCCAAAGACCAGTGGCAGGGCGGCGCCGCTCATCATCATGCGGGCAAACGCCATGGTGCTCGTAAAGTAAGCACCGGCGCCCATGGCGCAAAAGCCCAAGAAGATGAGGGCAGACATGGCAAGATTGTACGCACGCGGCGACATCTCCTTGGCGCGACTTGCGCCGGCCTCGATGGGGCCGTTCTGATAGCCCTGGATATCGTTCATACTTCGTCCTTTCACAAAGCGCCGTGAAAGACGGCGCGGCAGATGACAAGATTCCTGTCATTGTACCCGAATGCCGTACGTCCTTACCTACGGCGCTCGCCCTCGAGCGTACGATCAAAGGCCCAGACCCACCAACGCATCACGTGCGCCTGCGAGCCGTCCGCCCGCTCGCGCGTCTGGTCCTCCAGATACAACTCGGTCGCGTGCCCGCCAAAACGCACTTTATAGGTCGCCGTACGGATGCCGTGGACCGTCAGGCCAAACCCGGTGGTCGAGATAATTTCGTCAATCGTAAAGCAACGACCGTCGACCCAGCAGACGGTGACCGGCACGACCTGTCCGCCCGCGAGGATGCGAGCCACGACGTCCACATACTGCTTGTGCACGCGCCGAGTTTTGCCATCTGTCTGTCGATATTCCATGCCTCCTATTATCGAACGCATGTTTGCATGTTGTAAAGCGAACAGACTGTGGTTTTGGAGTGTCGTAGCAATCGCACGTGTCCGCATAGCGTATTAGCAAAAAGAACACCCGCGGTCAACAGGGCTAATATTCAATTTTAGTGCCAAAAAGTTCACTTCTCCCATCAGAACTCGGTAAAGAAACCCGCAGGAGGTGATACGATTTATCATGTTTTTGTAACGTGCCTGCAAACTTCGAGAAAGCCCATATATGGACGTAACGTTCTCAACCTTCCTCGGCCAAATTGTGTCGAACCCAGTCCTTGCCGTCACCGTGATCCTCGCGTTGGGCGCCATCTTCGTCAATGGATGGACCGACGCGCCCAACGCCATCGCGACCTGCGTCACTACGCGTTGCATGCCCGCCCGCGCCGCCATTCTCATGAGCGCCGCATTCAACTTCCTCGGCGTGCTCATCATGACGCACTTTAACGCGAGCGTCGCCAACACCATCTCACATATCGTCGACTTTGGCGGAAACAGCACCATGGCGCTCGCCTGCCTGTGCGCGGCGCTGTTCTCCATCGTCGTCTACGGCGCCACAGCGTCGCGTTTTGGCATCCCCACCTCGCAAAGCCACAGCCTTATCGCCGGCCTGACCGGTGCCGCCATCGCCCTCGGCGGCGCGAACAGCGTCAACGTCCACGAGTGGATGAAGGTCATCTACGGCCTGGCGCTCTCCATCGGCCTGGGCTTTGTCATGGGCTGGGTCCTGTGCAAGCTCGTCTCGATTCTTTTCGCCGCCGCCAACAGGCGACGTGCCAATGTCTTCTTTAAATACGCTCAGATCGCGAGCGCTGCGGCCATGAGCTTTATGCACGGCGCGCAGGATGGACAGAAGTTCATCGGCGTGCTCTTTTTAGGTGTGGCCTTTGCCAGCGGCCAAACGAGCGTCGGCGATGCAGGCATCCCCATCTGGATTATGCTGCTGTGCTCGGCCACTATGGGTATCGGCACCAGCGTGGGCGGCGAGCGCATCATCAAGTCCGTCGGCCAGAGCATGGTCAAGCTCGAAAAGTACCAGGGCTTCTCCGCCGACCTCGCAGGCGCCGCAAACCTGCTGCTTGCCACCCTTACCGGCATCCCCGTGTCCTCCACCCACATCAAGACCTGCGCCATCATGGGCGTCGGTGCCGTCAAGCGCCTTTCGGCCATCAACTTTGGCGTGGTCAAGGACATGATGTTCACCTGGTTCTTTACCTTCCCCGCCTGCGGACTCATCAGCTTTGTCATGGCCAAGCTGTTCATGATGTTCATCTAGTCAAACCGAGCGTCCATCCGGACCGTAATACTTCGCCCACCCGTCTTCGCCTCGAAAGGACCCACTCATGGCAAAGAAACCCGATTCGTTTTACTTCGACAACTACGTCGCCTGCGCCGACCTTGCCGTCCAAGCTGCAGAGCTGCTCACCAAAATTTTTGAGAACTTCGACGCCACGCAGATTCACGACATGCTCGACAAGATGCATGCGATTGAGCACGCGGCAGACAAGAAGCACCACGAGCTCGAGGACGCCCTGCTCACCGCCTTTATCACCCCGCTTGAGCGCGAGGACCTGGACCTGATGAGCTGCTCGCTCGACACCGTGCTCGACCGCATCGAGGGCGTCGTGCAGCGCGTCTACTTCACCAACATTCAGAGCATCCATCCCGACGCCATCGTCATCGCCCACAAGGTAACCGATGCCTGCCGCGCCATGAAGGATCTGATGGTCGAGCTGCCCAACTACCGCAAGTCCAAGACCCTGCGCGAGCTCGTCATCCAGATCAACACCATCGAGTCCGAGGCCGACGAGCTCTACATCAACGCCATGCGCAACCTGCACGTTAACGGCAAGGACCCGCTCGAGGTCATCGCTTGGCGTGACGTGTACGCCTTCCTGGAGTACTGCGCCGACTGCTGCGAGAATGTGGCCGATGTCGTGGATTCGATTGTCATGAAGAACAGTTAATTGGGGATACGCGTCCCATCGGCGAAGGCCCGGCACCTATTTGCTTTCTCACTCCGGCTGCACGGCAGAGTCGTTCGAAAGTAAATAGGTGTCGGGCCTTCGCCTTACGTATCACCATTGGAACTTTGGCTGATGGGTTGGGCGCGCTGTAGACGCTGTTGACGGGGCCGTTAATACCCTATTGGTCACTTCTTACAATTTTCTTGCTGATGGATTTTCAAGGAAACACAGCTCCAGTAAATCCTTTAAATCGCTCGCTTTTACATCCGACATATTTTCGTATTCCAGTTCACAGACAGTGAAAAATTCGAACTCTTTTTCACCATAGGTATTCCAAAGTTCTTGCAATCTCTTATTTCTATGATTGCCGCTTTTTAACTCAAAGCCATGACGGTTAAACCATGTACTACCATCACGAGAGCTATCAAAGAATTGCTCTCCAGTTGCAATGCACTTAACACAAAATACACCCATCACTGGATGACGTTCTTTCCATTCGGACACGAGTTCTTTCTTTTTTGATTTATCCATTATTCTTTCTCCTCATACTGCAATTCAACGAGTCAACATATCAATCGCTTCATCCTGTCTGACTCATTACCATTTACAACGACACATACAATACCGTTTTTCTCAATCTTAGATAATTGCATTTTCGTTCTACAATGGGCGTTAGGCTGAATGGGGCTTTGGGTACCCTTGTGTTTGGCTTGGTTTTATTGGCTTTGGAGGGCTTGTATGTCTTATTTGGATTTGGCACGTTGTCGGTATTCTTGTCGTGAGTATGAGGCGCGTTCCGTTGAGCAGTCGGTCGTGGATGCCATTGTTGAGGCAGGACGTATTGCTCCTTCTGCTTGCAATAATCATCCCTCGCGGGTGATGGTGCTTGATACGCCTGAGTTGTTGGAGAAGGCTGCTACTTGTCAGCCTCGGTTTGCTCGTGATGGGTCTATCTTTGGGGCTCCGCTTGTCTTCCTTATTTGCAGCGTTACCGATGATGCTTGGGTGCGCCCGTATGACCAGATGAATTCCAGTGAAATCGATACGTCCATAGTGTGCGATCAGATGATGATGGAGGCCACCGAGCAGGGCCTGGGAACGTGTTGGGTATGCCATTTTAAGCCCGAGGTGGCACAGGAGCAGTTCAACCTGCCCGAGGGCGTCTATCCCTATCACATGCTCGTCTGCGGATATCCTGCCGACCACATCGCCGATTCCGAGCATCGCGAGGCCCGTACCATTCCCCTCTCCGACTTCCTCCTCAAGTAGGTTTTGGGACATGCCTTAAAACCTACCCTTGACCGCTCACCCGTTCGCCGAGTTCTGCGCCATTATGTGCAGGGCTCGGTTTTTTATGTTGCGCGCCCCTGCACAGTCATAAAAAAGGACCCGCAAGCTGCGGGTCCTTTCTAGGCACTAAATTGTAGGCCGAATGTTAGTCCAGGTCGTCGGCAGCAAAGTTGTCGATCGGGGCGAAGGGATCGGCCACGGGGACAACCGGGTCAGCGACGGGCAGCGGCTCGGCGGGAACAGTCACTGCAGGAGAAGCGGCAGAACCGACCGGCGTGGAAGCCATCAGATCGGCCGGGAAGGAATTCTGGGCATCGTCCATGAAGTGCTGGATGAGCTTGAGATACTCTGCCTTGAACTCCTCACGGGAAGCCTTGAGACGATCGATCTCCTCGAGCTCGGCCTGCTTCTCAGTCAGAGCCTGGCGGATAACCTCGCGAGCCTTGGCGTCAGCCTCGTTGCGGATACGCTCAGCGTTCTCGTTGGCATCGTTAACGATGGTCTCAGCGGTCTGCTGGGCAGCGATCAGGGCAGCGGAAATCTGGCGCTCCTGAGCGGAGAAGTCAGGGGCGGGAGCAGCCACGGGGGCGGCAGGAACGGCCTGGGCGGGAGCATCCTGAGCCTGGGCAAGCTGAGCCTGGGCATCGGCAAGCTGCTGCTCGGTAGCAGTCAGACGACCCTTAAGGTCGACGATCTTAGCAAGCATAGCGTCAACCTCGGAGGACAGCGTCTCCAAGAAGACGTCGACCTCGGCAGGATCGTAGCCACGCTTGGCCTCAGAGAAAGTCTGAGCCTGGATGTCTGCAGGGGTAATAGCCATAACAAGTCTCCTTTTTCATCGCCTCGGCGCTACACGCCCGACGTAAGTTACTAAGTCAGTTCTACACGAGTATACCTATAAGAAGCTGCAGAACCAGCCTCTGCACCAACTGCAACGCAATAATCGCAACGACCGGCGAAAAATCGATACCGCCCATCGGCGGGATGAAACGACGGAACAGGTTAAGCCACGGACCGCACACGCTATCAAGCACCGCAGCAATATCCTGAAGCAAACCACCCTGCTTCATGGGAATCCACGTCATAAAGCAGTAGACGACAATGAGCGTGGAATAGAAGTTGAACAGCGTGTTGACCAGCTGGACGATAGTGTAGATGTTGATGGGAATCTCCTCGTCTTGTCTTTACTTAAGGTAGCCGTCGGCACGAAGCTTCTTGAGATCGGAATCTTTGACCTCGCAACCGGCGGGCAGCACCATGAACACGCGGTCGCCCACCTCCTTGACCGTGGCACCCAGACCGCAGGCAAAGCCGTAAGAGAAGTCCAAGACGCGCTTGGCAACTTCGGTGCGTACGCCCACAAAAATCAGTGCGACAGGCTGCTTGGTGCGAACGCGGCGCACCACGGTCTCCACGTCGTCATAGCTCTCGGGGCGCAGGACATAGGCCGGCAGCTGCGGCGTGGCGTTGATGATATTGCTCGCATAGGCCGAGGCATCGCTCGGTGCAGGCGCGGGTGCAGCGGCGGCACGGGCGCGGGTATTCTCGGCGTAGCTCGACGGCGTGTCATAGGCACCAGGACGATAACCGCTCGCAACACTGTCCTGCGAGCGCGAAGGCGGGTTATACGTCGTGGCATGGCGGGAGTCATCGCCGACCAGCTGACCGGAGCGCGTATACACGGCAACCGACTCAGCTTCACCGCGGCGCGTCTGGCCAAGCAGACCGTTGCTCGGCTCGTCTTGGGTGTAGAAGCCCTCGCCCGAAGCACCACTGTAGCCGTTGTTCTGATAGCCATCGTCGTAGCCGTCATCGTAGCCGTAGTCGTCGTCCTGGCCATAACCCTGGTCGTAACCCTGCTGGCCGCCCAGGTGCATCTTATTTTTAATCTCGTCAAGGAAGCCCATGGTTGTGTCCTCTCGCGGTTTAGTGCAGGCGCCCCGATAATCAGTGCGCACTTCAGAGCCTTATTTTACTGCAAACTCCGGGCTAAATACTACCCTGCCCAGGCGAACGAGCGTAGAGCCCTCCTCAAGGGCAGACTCAAAGTCCTCGCTCATACCGCAGGAAAGCTCAGGCAGGTTCAAATCGGGATGCGCCGCCTCCAGCTCATCCCTCAGCTCACGAAGCCCCGCAAAGGTGCGGCGTGCCACATCCTTATTCCCCCGGGGCGCCATAGTCATAAGCCCCTGCACGCAAATTCCCTCAAGTTCCGCAAGCTCACCCGCGGCGGCGCGAATCTCATCGGGCGAAAAGCCTCCCTTCGACTCCTCACCACTCACATTGACCTCAATGAGCACACGCTGGGGGCCGGCGAGCTCGCCTGCCTCAATCTTGCGGACAGCACGGCTCGAGATCGCCTGCGCCAGATGCAGCGAACCCACCGAGTGAATCAGTTCGGCTGAGCCCAGCACCGCATTGATCTTATTGGTCTGCAGGTTGCCGATCATATCGAAGCGCACCTTGGGCAGTTCCGGATGCTCCGCCAGACCCGTGAGCTTGCGAACCAGCTCCTGTGGGCGGTTCTCGGCAAAATGGCGATACCCCGCCTGGATGGCGGCAACGGTCTCATCGACACCAACGGTCTTGGACACGGCAATGAGGCTCGCGGCGTCGTGGGGACGGCCCGCGCGATCGAGCGCCGCATAAAAACGTTCCAGAATCTGCTCGCGGCGAGCGCGCATCAAGTCCAAATAGTTATCCATTGCCAATCGCCTCCGCTGACAGCCAAACAAGTAGTCCCATGCTAACGCAAGAGCGCGGCCCCGCATGTGCAAGGCCGCGCTCACTTAGGTATTTACAATCTTTCGACGAACGGGGTTACTTACTCCTCGTCGTCCTCGCCATCGTCCTCATCCTCAAGATGATCGAGCAGGTAGCGAAGACCCTCGCTGACCTCGTTAACGGGCACCTTGGCAACGTAGCGTGCATCGACGGCGGGCCTCATGATAACACCCTCGCCCGAAGGCACGCGCATGCTCTCGAGCTCATCCTCATCAGTGCAGGCGATATCACCGGCAGTCATACGCTGTCCGGTCAACAGGAAGGTCAGACGGCAGGCGGCATCGATGGAAATCGAGGCGATGCGATCGAGATAGCGCGATACCATGATGGCGCGGCGCAGGTCGTCATAGTTGCTGTCGTCGTCCATAAAATCGCCCGTGTCCATGCGGTTAAAGGTGCGGAAGAACTTCTCGTAGGCGGCGTGCACTGGCTCGTCCTCGACGGCCAAGTTGCAGATGATGGACATGTCGTTGGTGACGAGCGCAGAAAGCGAAGAGCCCAGCACCTGGTAGACGGCCTCAGCCTCGGCCTCGACCGTGCCGACAAGCTCCTTGGGCAGCGAGATGTCGGCCTTGATCATATGACGCGTGGCGCGGCAAATCTGGCGAACCTTATCGGTCATGCGCTGCAGGTTAAAGTCGACGTAGATGATCGTCTGCAGCAAGCGGAAGTCGGAGGCGACCGGTGACTGCGTGGCAATCAGGTTGTAGCAGACGGCCTCCAGGTTGGCGCAGCGTGCGTCAATCGAAAGCGTGCGCTTCTTGGTCTTGGTGGCGAGCTTGCGGTCGTCGGTCACATAGGCCTTCACGGCATCGTGGAGGGCCAGATCGACGGCCTCATAGATGCTCAGCATCTCGTGACGGGCCTCGACGAGCTGACGGGAAAACAGTTTGCGCATGGTTCACTCCAATCAGTTGGGTGCGGTCATGCCGCCCGCACAGTGAATACGCACCGGACCAGGTCCGATCGGCTTGGGACTAGTCGCACCGATCAGCCAAAGCGGCCGGTGATATAGTCTTCCGTCCGCGAGTCCACCGGGCTGGTGAAGATCGCGTCGGTTTGACCATACTCGATGAGCGTGGCGGGCTCGCCGGCAACTTCCTGCAAGAAGAATGCGGTGTAGTCGCTAATACGAGCTGCCTGCTGCATTGAATGCGTGACGATGATGATCGTCATCTCGGGCGCCAGCTCGGCCATCAGATCCTCGACCTTAGAGACGGACGTGGGGTCGATGGCGGAGCAGGGCTCGTCCATCAGAAGGACATCGGGTTGCACCGCAAGCACGCGCGCGATGCACAGACGCTGCTGCTGACCGCCCGAGAGCGCCAAACCATCCTTGTTGAGCTGATTGGATACCTCTTTCCAGAGGTTGGCGCGCTTGAGCGATTCTTCCACGATGTCATCGAGGTCGCTTTTGCTAGTCACGCCCTGCAGACGAGGGCCAAAGGCGACATTCTCGTAGATGGATTTGGGGAACGGGTTGGGCTGCTGAAAGATCATACCCACGCGACGACGGAGATCGACCGGGTCGACACCCTCGGCATAGATATCGTTGCCGTCGAGCGTCATGGTGCCTTCGACGCGCGTGCCCTCGATCAGGTCATTCATGCGGTTGATGCAGCGCAAAAACGTCGACTTGCCGCAGCCCGAAGGGCCAATGAAGGAGGTGATGGCGTTTTTGGCGATGTTGAGGTCAAGCCCCGTCAGCGCATGAAAGTCACCGTACCAAAAGTTGAAATCCTTGGCCGTAATGGCCGCTTGCTCCAACGTGGGAGCGGACTGATAAACGGACATGGGACTCCTTAACTAGCGACGCTTGCGCGACAGGAAGCGCGCAAACAGGTTGAAGGCCAGAATGATCACCATCAGCAAGAGCGCGGTGCCGTAGGCTGCGTTCATGTTGATGCCGTCGTTGGCAAGCAGATACAGGTGAACCGTCATGGGGCGGCCGGAATCGAGCGGCGAAATAGGTAGATTGATGGCCTGCCCCATGGTATAGAGCACCACCGCGGTCTCGCCAATGGCACGGCCGATGGCGAGAACGATGCCCGTGGCAATACGGCCAAAGGCAGAAGGAAGCACGATCTTGGAGACAACCTGCCACTTGGTGGCGCCCAGACCGTACGCGCCCCAACGGATATAGCGTGGAACGGCGCGAATGGCCTCTTCGGTGGTGCGCATGACGATGGGAAGCATCAAGAGCGCGAGTGCCAGAGCGGCCGAGACCATCGAAAGGCCCAGGCCCATGGCCTCAACAAACAAGGCGTAGCCAAACAGGCCCATAACGATGGAGGGCACCGAGGCCAAAGCGTCAGCAGCGTAGCGAATGAGCTCGACGACCTTGCCCTGCTTGGCGTACTCGGCCAGATAGACGGCCGCTAGCACGGCGATCGGCGTGCAGATGAGCATGGCGAGCGCCGTCACATAGACGGTCGAGACGATCGTAGGCCAAATGCCGCCCTCGGCGTTGACGCCTTGGGGCCAACCGAAGATAAAGTCGAGCGAGATATGCGGCAAGCCGTTAACAACCACGTAGGCGATGATAGCGACCAGCACCAGCGTGGTGATGTAGGCCGCGGCGCGGAACACACCGAGCATGATCTTGTTTGACAGGTCCTTGTTGATACGGCCCTTCTTGCCGTGGGAAAGGGCACGCTTGATGCGCTCGCGCGACGAGGTCGTATCGACCGTCGTGTCAACGAAATCGGACATAGCCTACCCCCTCTTCTTCTTGGAAATCAGACGGACGATGCCCACCAGCGCGGCGGAGATGATAAACAGGACCACGCCCATGCCAAAGAGCGCCGAGCGATGCAGACCCGAGGAATAGCTCATGTCGAGCGCGATCTGGCTCGTGAGCGTCGAGATGGGGCTCGCAATGCTGTCGGGAATAACCGGGGCGTTACCCACGACCATGAGCACGGCCATGGTCTCTCCGATGGCACGGCCCATACCCAGCACGATGGCATCCACGATACCCAGCTTAGCGGCAGGTAGCACGACCTTATAGATGGTCTGCCACTTAGTAGCACCCATGGCATACGATGCCTCGCGAATGCCCATGGGAATGGAATTGAGGGCATCGATGGTGAGCGTGGTGATGGTAGGGACGATCATGATGGCGAGCACAAACCACGCCGTCAGCGCACCAAAACCAAGGCCGCCGGTCAGTTGTGCGATAAACGGGCGGATGATGATCATGCCGAAAAAGCCGTAGATGATGGAGGGTATGCCCGCCAGCAGGTCAACGGCGGGGCTGATGAGCTTGCGCACGCGCTTGCTGGCAATCTCGACCAGGTAAACGGCCGTACCCACGCCCAGCGGCACGCCCATGGCGAGCGCACCGACGGTCACCAGACCTGAGCCGGCAAGCAGCGACATGATGCCGTAGTGGCCCTCAGAGGGCGCCCACGTAAAGCTAAAGAAGTCCGCCAGACCGATGTCGGTAAAGACGGGCAGCGCCGAGTACGTGGTAAAGACAAAAATCAGGATGACGGTAACGACCGCCAAGAACGCGCAGGCAAAGAAGATCCACTGCAGCGCCTTCTCCTTGATATAGGTACTGCGCGATACGAGCGCCAGCTCGCGCTTCTTGGGCGTCTGAACATTCTGCTCAGTCTGGGAGTTTTCCTGTGCTTCCATGCTACTCACTCCCCTTCTCGTCGTTGGTGACGGGAATAAAGCCCGCCTCGCGAATCTGCTTGTCCATCTTTTCGGACGTCACATAGTCGATGTAATCCTGCGCCTGCTGCGAAGGCACACCCTTCACAAAGAAGTAAAGGTCGCGCGAGATGGGATAGCCGCCACTCGCGACCGTCTTCTCGGACGCCTCAACATGATTGACCGAGACAGCCTTGACCGAGGTCTTGGCGTTGAGGCTATCGACGAAGCCCAGCGAAATGTAGCCGATGGCCCCACGCGAACGAGATACCACGTCGCGCACCTGGCCCGTACCCGAAAGAACAGCCGAGCGGCGATCGAACGGCGTGCCATCCATCACGATGGTACGGAAGGCCTCGCGCGTACCGGACGCCTCGTCTCGGTTGATGACCTGAATCCTCAGGTCCTCGCCACCGACCTCTTTCCAATTGGTAATCTTGCCGGCGTAGATATCGCGGAGCTGCTCGGTCGAGAGGTTATCGACGGGGTTGTCGTCGTTCACGATGACCGCAATACCGTCGTGGGCAATGACGATGGGAGTCAGGCCCAGATCCTGTTCGTCGGCATTGAGTCCACGGGAGGAGCTGGCGATATCGGCCGTGCCGGCGCTGACGGCCTCGATCCCAGCGGAAGAACCCAAACCGGAAACGAGCACGTCGATGCCGGTCTCCTCCTTAAAGCCCTCGGCCGCAATCTCGGCGATAGGAAGGCAGGTCGTGGAGCCGGCCACGGTAATGGAAGAGGTAGAAGATCCCGAAGAACAGGCGCACAGCGTAAGCGTAAGCACAGCGGCGCTCAGGACCGATACGATCTTTCTCATAGCATCACGCCGATCGCAGCATGGCGCCCACAGGTGCCGTCCTCGTTACGGTAGGAATAAAAGCGGTCGTTCTGACGCACGGTCGAAAGCTGGGTATCCACGATATTATCCGCGTCGACACCGACATCTACCAGCGCCTCGCGAATGGCAGCGGAAAGATCAAGCATGCGAGAGGTATTCGCATCGATGCAAGAGAACTCGGCGGCAAAGCGATCCATGAGTTCCTGGGATACCTCATATTCGTCACCCAAGATATGGGGGCCGATATAGGCGGAAACGTCGCTCGCATCGCAACCGGCAGCATCGCAAAGCGCCTGGCACGCCTTGGCGGAAATACGTGCAATCGTGCCCTTCCAACCGGAGTGCACCACGGCAAATCCGCCGGGGGCCACCAGCACCACGGGAACGCAGTCGGCAAAGCAGAGCAGCACGGGTACGTTATGCGCCGTACAGACGATGGCATCGCAGCCCTCGGCAATCTGCTCGCGGACGTCCTCAAGGTCATCGGCGCCGTTCGAGGTCACCGCAACGATATGGTCACCATGGACCTGATTGGGAACGAGCAAGTTGTGCTCGCACTCGGCGGCACCCATAGCCTCGAGCACGCGACGACGATTTTCTTGAACAGCAAAGGGGTCATCGCCAACATGCGAGCCCAAATTGAGTGAGGAGTACGCATCTTCGGAAACACCACCGGCGCGCTCGGTGAAGGCAAAGCGAACATCGGATGTCGCGCCTTCCACCAACGTAACTCCATCATGGTCGACACGCGAAACGTTGTCCGCACGTGCTGCCATACTAAAGCCTCCTAATAACACAAGTACCGCGGCATCGCCGCTACAGCCCGCGTTTAT
>CAKURW010000024.1 GCA_934675795.1 uncultured Collinsella sp. | reverse complement strand
AGGGTATGGGGGCTCGTTCGGCCAGACGCGCCGCCGCTGTTTGTGATCCGCTTTCCTCCGTCCCCTTCGGATCACGTGATCTGTTGGGGACGGAGGAAAACGGATCATTTCGTAGGCCCGTGGCCGCCTTGGAAACCGAATGATGGTACGAGCATCCATTCGGCTTCCAGGGCAGCCACGGACAGAACGGGGCGAACAGCAAAGAGCGATGGACGTCTACTCCCCCGCCACGCTCGCGCGCAGCTTGGCGGCGATGGGCTCGGATGCCAGCAGGAACACGAGCATGACCACGGAGCACGCCAGGCACACAATCCAGGCGCTCGCAAAGGAGCCCGTGGCATCGAACAGCACACCCGAGACAATGGCACCCACGGTGCCGCCGACCATCTCGAGCGAGGTAATGGTGCCCGTGACCTTGCCGAGGTCGGCCATGCCAAACTGCTTGGACGCGGCGATGGTAGGCGTGATGGTGCCCATGCACGTTCCGATACCAAAGCTCACAGCGGCCACGATGGGGCCGAGGTCGGTTGCGGGGAAGCACAGAGCAACGCAGGCGATAATGCACGCAACGGATCCCAGCACGTTGCCAAAGCGCAGGCCAAAGCGATCGTAGATGGCGCCGAGCGAAATCTTGGCGATAACGACGGTGACCATATAGGCCGAAAGCACAGTGCCCGCCCACATGGGATCGTGGCCGCCCGTGACGATCTTGGCGCCGTTGACGGTAACGCTCGTCATGTTGGTGACCTGGTTGGGCAAGATGGCGCCGTTAACGAGACCCATAAAGAGGAAGGCGACGACAAGCAGCCAAAACGCCGGGCTCTTCTTGATACGAGACCAGCCGACGCTAACCTCGGGCGCCGTGTGCTCGTCCTTGTCGCCAGCCGTCGAGACGGACGGATCGCCCGGGTTCTCGCCGAGCGGCTTAAGGCCGATCTCGGAAGGCTTGGTGCGGAAGGAATAGGCCGTGATGGGCAGTGCCGCCACAATGCAGACGGCAGCGAGTACCAGGAACGCAGAGCGCCAGCCCACACTCACGATAAGCGAGCTCACGATCGGCGAGAGAATAGCGCCGCCAAAGCCCGAGCCCGAAAGTGCGATGGAGATGGCAAGGCCTCGCTTGGCGGTAAACCAGTTGGCGGTCACCAGGCTAATGAGCAGACGGGTCGAGGCCACAGCGAAGCAGCCCGAAACGGCAAAGAGCACGTAGACCTGCCAAAGCTCACCCACAAAGCTCATGCCCGCGAGCACCGCCGAGGTAGCGATAACGGTGAGCGAGCCCAATATGCGGCCACTCACCTTATCGGCAACATGGCCGATAACGAGCGAACCCACGACGCTCACCACGGTGGAGATGGCATTGGAGATGTTGTACTGCGCAAGGGAAATGCCCAGGTCGCTGACGATGAGCGGCTGGAACAGGCTCATGCAGTTGACGAAAATCGTGTAGCACGTGGCCATGATCACAAAGCCGGAGGTCACCACGAGCCAGCCGGGGAAGAACTTACGCTGCTGGGGCATTGGTTACTCCTTGTGGTCGGCGATATAGCCCAAAGCGACGGCGGTATAAGCCGCGGCGCCGAGGGGAAGCTCGGCATCGTTAAAGCGCGCCTTGGGATGATGCTGGGCAAAATGCTCGTCCGTGTCGGTTACGGCCGCGCCCACGGTAAAGTACGCACTCGGAATCTCGCTCGAGATAAGCGCGAAGTCCTCACTCGCCATGGCATGGAAAAGCGGCAAGAAAGCCGCCTTGGGCAGCACTGCGCCCACGTAGCCAAGCGACGCCTGAGTCATATCGCTGTCGAGTACAAGCGGCGGAACATCCGAAAGCGTCTCGATGGTCGCCGGCGTACGATAGGTCGTGGCAACGCCGTTAACGACCTCCGCGATGCGGGTCTTTAGGTGCTCCATGAGCTCAACGTCAAAGCCGCGCAGCGTTCCCTCGAGCACGCAGGTGTCGGGGATGACGTTGGCCGCCAAGCCACCGGCGAACTTACCAACGGTAAGTGCGACTTCCT
Organism: uncultured Collinsella sp.; assembly: GCA_934675795.1. GTDB lineage: Bacteria > Actinomycetota > Coriobacteriia > Coriobacteriales > Coriobacteriaceae > Collinsella. The sequence goes on along the minus strand of CAKURW010000024.1, from coordinate 22,625 downwards.
TGGCCGCCGGCACCTCGCGGGAGATAAGCTCCTGGAGCGCCAGGTGCACATGGACGCCGGCCGTGATGGGATCGATGCAGATCTCGGGGCTCGAGCCATGGCCGCCCTTGCCCTGCAGCGTGATGCGAAAACCGTACACGCCCGAAAGCGCCGGGCTCCCATAGAGCACCAGGCCGAGCGGCGATTGGCTGTTGACATGCATGGCAAAGGCCGCCTGAGGGCGCGGGTTCTGCAGCAGGCCATCGGCGATGGCAGCGCGTGCTCCCTCAAAGGTCTCCTCGCCCGGCTGGAACAGCAATTTCACCGTGGCGTTGGCCTCCACAAGCTCGGCCTCGCGGGCCTTGAGCAGGCGCGCCGCACCAAGCAGCGCCGTCGCGTGCATATCGTGACCGCAAGCATGCATGCAACCATTGGTGGATGCAAAGGGCTCGCCGGATTCCTCGACAACGGGTAGGGCATCCATATCGCCTCGGAGCATGACGACCGTTCCGGCCTGCTCGTCCTTGCACGTGCCATTGCCCTGAGCGGCCGCGGCCGCACCGGCACCGATCAGGCCAACAACACAGGAGCCGTCGACGAGCGTGGTATGGGGGATGTCCATCTCGTCCAGACGTGCCTGGATATAGGCAGACGTCTGCGGAAGATTGTTACCGAGCTCGGGCATCTGGTGTAGATCGTGTCGCCACGCAGCGAGCTCATCGGCAAATGCCTGGGCTTCTTTGACCAGGCCATCGCCGATAGCGGTCTGCGCCGCCGTGGTAGCCTGAGGCGCTGGTTGCGGTTGAAAATCGGACAGAGCTGGTGCCATAGATGCCCTCCAGTAACGTTTTTGCAGCACGCACTTTGATAGCGTAAAGTGCAAGGCACAACTGTGATGGCATGACATAAAAAATGCCGCCCTGGGAGGGCGGCGCAACAAGTTGTTTACAATTGCGGGCGAGATTTTCGGCGCAAGAAATCGAAATGCGTCTCGCTCAAGATAATCGACAGGAAGATGAGCGCAAAGCCGGCAAGCAGGCGCGAGGTGAGCGCCTCCCCCATCAGCAGCACCGAGAACAGCACACCCGAAGGCGACTCCATCGAAAGAAGCAGTGAGCCCGTCGAGGCCGGGACGTGCGCCAAGCCGACGTTTTGGATGAGCAGCGCCACGCACGTGCAGCCCACCGAGAGGAAGGCCATCACGCCGATAAAGCTCGGCGTCCACACGGACGCGGGCGCTTGGATCTCGAATAGCAGCGACGTTGCCAAGCTCAAGACGCCATTGCCCACAAACATCCAAAACGTGATGACGTTGATGTCCATCTTGCGACCGTATTTGGCCGTCACCGCCATCTGGATGGCAAAGAAGATCGCACCGCCCAAGGTAATAGCATCGCCGGCATTGAACTCGACGCTATCGAGCGCCACCAAGCCAATGCCCGCCAGGCACAGCAACGCGGCGCCCAAGTTGTAACGGGTAAGCTTTTCGCCGCTTAGGACATAGCTCGCAAACGGAACCAAGATGCAGTACGTGCCCGTCAAAAACGCGCTTTTGCCTGCCGTGGTCTGCGCCAGGCCGATCGTCTGCAAACCGTAGGCACCCCACATGAGCGCGCCCATGCCAAGCCCGACGATTAGGTTGCGGGCATTGAAATGAGCGATGATGCGCTTATGGAAAATGGCAAACATAACCAGTGATGCCGGGAGAAAGCGAACGTAGACCAGCTCGAACACCGGAATGGTGTCGAGCGCGCCCTTCATAGTGGTAAAGGAGTAGCCCCAGATGACCGCCACCGAAAATAGCAGAACTTTCCAGAACAGCGGCGAGCGAGCGCCGGCGCCCCGGGGAATACCGCCCGCGCCCAAATCCTCACGGGCTACAGGGCTATCGGGCATGTTTTCGATTTCGTTGGCAGCGTATTGGGCCATGGAACATCCTCGCACTCAATCTGGGCGTGGTGTCCGCACGCGTATGGCTGCGTGCCGCCTCATGGTCAAATAAAAACAGGGCGCACCGGACCCCCGGTACGCCCCGTTACTGTAGCAACAACCAAGCAGCCCGTGCAATTCACTACGCTAAAGCATCGGGTTGGAAGACCTCGATGTTCCGACGGCGTTTACGTTGCTGTATTAAATCAATTTGGTTGACTCCAGCTTTTCGATGATCCAGTCGTTGGCTTTGATGACCGGGCGGCGAAAGACGACGCCCAGGGCCAGCGATGGGATCAGATAGCTCGCCAGAATGCCTAGCTCAATCCAGTACTCCATATGGTAGGCACCAGCCATAGCGGCGTGCATGGCGTTGATGCCGTGAGTAAACGGCAGGAACGGATAGATCGCCTGGAACACGGGGCCGGTCATCTCGATGGGGAACGTGCCGCCCGAACCGCCGACCTGCATGACCAGCAGCACGACAGCGAGCGCCTTGCCGATATCGCCAAACGAAACCGTAAGCGTGTAGACGATATTGGAGAACACGAGACTCGCGACCCAGCCCGCCAGCACAAATTGCAGCGGGTTGTCGCACTGGATGCCAAAGAACAGGATGTCGCCCGCGCATACGAGCGTCGCCTGCAGCAGGGCCAAACCGCCAAAGAACAGGTAGCGACCCAGGTAGATCTCGTGCAAGCGCACGGGGATGAGCTCGTTGATAAGCTCATCGTCGACCGAAACCTTCATCATGGCTGCCAGCACGATCGAGCCCACCCACAGCGACAGGATCGTATAGAACGGCGCCATGGCCGAACCGTAGTTGCGGATCGGATAGACCGGCTTGCGGTCGAGCGCGACGGGGCCGGAAAGCGATGCGGCAAGGCCTTCGGGGTCGTTGCCAATCATCGTCTTGATCGTGGCAAGGTCGTCCGACATCAGGGCGCCATCGAGCTCGTCCTTAAAGGCGCTGATCTTGTCCGACGCCTCGCCCAGCTGATCAGAAGCCTTGTTGACCAGCTTTGCAGCCTTGGAGAGGCCCTTTGCCAGCGAACCGGATGCGTCGGTCAGGCCGACAACAGCATTATCCAGATCGTTCGAAATACCGTTCAGCGAATCCAAAACGCCCGAGATGGTCTTCTTGAGTTCCTTTGCCTTGGCCGAGAACGTGGAGTCGTAATCGATCTTGGCACCCGAGACGCCCGCCTTGGCGTCGGCGATCGCCTGGTCGGTTTCGGCGCGGACATCGTTAACCTTTGCCATGCTGTCCGAGAGCGACGTCGCGATGCTCGTCAGCTCCTTGGCATTGTTGCGGTACTCCTCCGCAGTTCTGCCAAGAGACGTAGCAACGGTCTCGAGACCTTCCTTGAGCTTGTCGTTACCCACCTGGCCGGCAAGGCTGCGGAGCTTATCTGCCGCAGCGTCAATCTCATCGGCACGCGCATTGAGCGACGCGGCGCCATCGTTGAGTTGCGATACTGTCAGATCAACATGCTGGTTCGCGGCGTCAAAGGCCTTTGCGAGCTCGGTGGACACGTTGTCGAATGACCCAGCACTTCCATCAATCGCGGCATCAATGGCATCGCTGGCAGCCTTGAGCGCTTGCTCCGAATCACTGATACCACTCTCGGCATGCTCCATCAGCTGCTTCACCGACTGCTCGGTAGTTCCGGTCTGCTTGAGCAGGCCGCTCGCCGACGTCAGCGAATCGGAGGTCGAGCTCAAAATGCCCGCAAGCGAAGTAGCGCTGGCCTTGATGTCCTGCAGGTCCTGAACCGAGTCGCCAAGCGTCGAGGACAGGTTGGCGATAAAGTTGCTGACCTGGTCGGTGCTCATGTAATCGAGCAGGCTGGACACCGTCTTAAGACCGATGGTCGTGATGGTCTTGGTAAAGGTCTCGTTGACCTGGTTCTGAACGGCACTCGAGCCCTTTTCGGTCACGATCTGGGCGATGGCGTTGGCCTTCTGGTTCTCATAGAACTCGATATCGGCGTGTTTCACGTCGGTCGAGAAGAGCGTCATCATGTCGGAGCTAAAGCTCTTGGGGATTACGACGGCCGCATAGTAAGCGCCCGACTTAACACCGTCGATAGCCTTATCGCGATCGTTGAGCACAACCCAGTCAAAGTTCTCGTTACCACGCAGAGCGGCGGTAACGTTTTCACCCACGTTGACCTCGACGGGAATCAGATCGCTCTCGTAACCCTCGTCGGTATTGACCACGGCAATCTTAAGATTTCCGGTATTGCCGTACGGGTCCCAGCTGCCGGCGATGTTAAACCATGCATACAAACACGGCACGATAATGAGGCCCATCACGACAACCATGCCGATCACGGAGCGAGACACGTTTTGGACGTCGCGCTTAAACAGATGCAGGATGTTCTTCATTTATGCCTCACCTCCTTTTGAGTGCTTGCCAAGCGGGGCGCTATCCTCATTCATCACAAATGTGTCGTCCCCGTTCGCGGGCACATGGTGCATATCGTGGCGAATGGACTGGTCGGCAGCCTGATCCTTGGATTTAGAGCCTCGCTCGCTGGCATTCAGGCCAAACATGCGACGGGCGGCCGGAATAGCGGCCGTGTGCTCGCGCATCTCGCGGCGCAGGTCCTCGTCCGAAAGCGCCGAGATGCGCATCTGGGTGTTGAGGCTTGCGCGGATGTACTCGATATTGATCAGCCAGCCGCAGATGGCAATAACCGAGATGATCCAAATGACCAGCAAGATGATCTTGCCGTTATTGTCGATATCGAGAACCGTCGAGAGCACAAAGATCAGCACCTGCACGCCCACCACAGCGGCAAAACCGCCCTTGATGTAGTAGGGGTAACGGTGCTCAAAAGCCACCGCATGGTCGAGCAGCTCACGACGGTACGAATCGGAATCGAGCATGACGCGCATTGCTGTACGCAGCGAATAGCGCTGGCGCGGCAGGTCATTGGACTCGCAGATCATAAGGCCTGTCGTGGAAAGCTGCTTGTCAAAGAGCAGGTTGAGGTTGAGCAGCAACGGACGCAGCTGCAAGCCAATAAAGAGTGCGATGGCAAGGAACACGCCCAAGATGCACAGGTTGAACAGGTAGTTGAACGAGTACGTGCCGCCGACGGTCTCGCGCAGCAGATTGATGCCGTAGGTAAAGGGCAGCAGCGGATGCAGCCATTGGAAGAAGCCGGGCATCATCTCGATGGGATACATGCCCGACGAACCCGGGATCTGCACGATGACAAGAATGACACCGATAGCCTTGCCGATATGCTTAAACGTGGTGGACAGCGCATAGATGATGTTGACGTACGTAAACGAGATGGCGATGCCACCCAGCACGAACAGCAGCGGGTTGATGCACTGCACGCCAATCACCAGATCGCCCACCGTCACGATGATGGCCTGGAGCGCGCCCAAGATCACCAGGAGCATCCAACGGCCGAAGTAGCCCTGGCGCGCCGTAAAGCTGCCAATGCCCTCGCGATCGACCTCGAGCTTGTAGATGGCGATGAGTACGTAACCGCCCACCCAAAGCGCCAGATTAGTGTAGAAGGGAGCGATGCCCGAACCAAAGCTCTTGACCGGATAGATCGACTTGGACGTCAACTCAACCGGAGATGCCATGAAATCTGCCACGTCATTGACATCGACGCCCATCAGATCAGACAGCTCGCCCATGGACTCGGAGGTCTGCAGCGCCGCGATGTCGTTGGCAGCGGTCGCAAGTTTGTCCTGGACCTTGGCAAGTGAGGCATCGGTTTGGGACAGCGTGGTCTTTGCCTGCTTGAGCGTGGCGTCGAGCTGCGCCAGCGTGCCGCGCGCGCTCGCTATCGTGGGGGTCATACCCGACACAATGCCGGTCAAATCGCCCGAAACGGCGGCAAAGGAGTCAAGCGCGCTCGAAGCCTTCGGAAGTGCGTTCTGACCCAGATCGGTCTGAGCCTGACCGAGGTTAGCCGTACCGGTCTGAATTGCCGCGTTGAGTGCGTTGCTCGCGTTCGAGATTGCCGTAGCGTCGTTTGCCATGGCGCTCGACTGTGCAGAAAGGCCATCCTTGATGCTCTGCAGCTTCTGGTTTTGCTCGCGAAGCGAATCGATGGTCGATACAATGCGCGCGTCAATTTCCTCGGAACCTGTCGACGTGTCATTAACGAGAATCTCCAAGTGCCCGATAACGGCCTTATTGTGATCGATCGTCGCTTGGAGAGACTCAAGCGAGTTGTCGATACGGGTAGTCGTAGATGCGACCGTGCCCGTCAGCTTGCCAATCGCAGCGTTTGCGGAGGCTGACGTCTTGGTGAGCGCAAGGCTGCCTTCCGAGAGCGCCTTGGAGAGCGAGGCGACAGAGTTGCCCGCCGTGGCGCGAGCCTCGCCCAGCAGGTCATTGCCCTGGGAGATCGCCTGCGTCAGCGACGGCGCCTGACCCTGCAGACCGGCAAGTGCCGCATCTGCCGAGGCAATGGAACCACTCGTCTTATCGATGGCGGCATTCATGTCGTCAATCGAATCACGCACTTCGCCCAACGTATCGGAAGCCTCTGATACCGAACCGGCCAACGAATCCTGAGTCTGGGTTGCCTTGTCCTTTAAATCGACTCCGGCATCCTTGGCAATACTGGCAACGGTCTCGCCCACCGTGGAGACAAACTCCGAATTGATCTGCTCCTCGATAGTATTGGCGCCGGTATCGGTCACCTTGGGCGCAATGGCGCTCTTCTTCTCGTTAACGTAATACGTAAGCTTGGGCTGGCGGTAATTGCCATCGAGCATCGAGACAAGATTGTCGGAGAAGTTCTTGGGGATCACGATGGCGGCGTAGTACTCCCCGCTCTCGACACCCTCTTTGGCATCGGCCGCCGAGTCGACGAAGGTCCAGCCCAGCTGATCGTTTTCCTTGAGCTGATCGACAACCTGGTCGCCCGCATTGAGCTCGCCCACCAGGTCGTTTTGGGTTCCCTGGTCGTTGTTGGCGATAGCAATCTTGATGCCCTGGGTGTTTCCATACGGATCCCAGTTAGCCACGATGTTGTACCAAGCGTACAGCGAGGGGATAACGCACACGCCCAAAGTAACCACCAAGGCGACGGGGTTCACGAGCAATCGCTTGATGTCACGTTTAAAGATCGCAAAGGAGACCTTTGCGTTGGATAGTTTGCTGCCGAGACTCACGCTTGGACCATCCATCCTGTCGTTGAATCGAATCGTACTATCGACAACCATTGTACGTAGGCGCTTTAGTGCCTCGCGGCACAATGGTGCTGAGTTTTGCGGGTAGCAATATACTACGAAGATGAGTTAACGTACAGATGTACAGTATCCTAAATTTCAGCAGGTCACAAAACCACAACCCGCACAAATTATCAATCCGACTAGTCATTGGGGACGTTCTTAAACGACTAGTCAAACAAGAACGTCCCCGATGACTAGTTTGGACCACGAAAGCGTCGCTGGTTGAGCATAAGTCAGCGAAAACGCCCCTAAGCGAGCAAGGTGACGTGAAAGAGGAGGGAAGCGTACTTCGGTACGCGACCGACGATTGAACGTCAGATTGCCGCTTAGGGGCGTTTGCAGCGTCGAGCCGTTACGCGGTTTGGTAAAACCGCGTAACTACCTAACTACATCAAGTTGCAAACAGCCGCCGCGAAGGCCACGGGGTCCTCGGGGAGGATGCCCTCGACCAGCAGGGCCTGGTCGTAGAGCAGGCCGGAGTACTGCTTGATCTTATCGGCATCGCCCGCCTTCTGGGCAGCGACGAGCTTGTCAAAGACGGGATGCTTGGCGTTGAGCTCGAGCACGCGCTGGCTCTTGGGCATGCCGTCGGGCGCGCCCTCGGGACCCTTCTGGAGCACCTTCTCCATCTCGAGCGACAGCGGACCCTCGGTGGTGATGCAAGCGGGGGCATCGGTCAGGCGCGCGGAAACAGCGACCTTCTCGACCTTGTCGCCGAGCGCATCCTTCATGGCGCTAAAGAGGTCCTCGTTCTCCTTGGTGGCGTCCTCGGCCTCCTTCTTCTCATCCTCGGTTGCCAGGTCAAGATCGCCGGTCGCGACGTTCTTGAGCTCCAGATGACGGTCCTCGACCTCGGACTCGGCACCATCGGCCACGGCCTTCTCGGCAGCCTCGCGAGCGGCATCGTCCTCATAGACCTTGGGCATATCGGCGGCCACGTACTCGCGCATGGCCTGGAAGGTGAACTCGTCCACATCCTGCGTCAGCAGCAGCACGTCGTAGCCGCGATCGAGTACGCCCTTCACCACGGGCATCTTGGCCAGGCGCTCACGCGAGTCGCCGGCAGCGTAGTAGATGGCCTTCTGGTCCTCGGGCATGCCCTTGGCATACTCGGCCAGAGTGATCATCTTCTGTTCCTTGGCAGACCAGAACAGCAGCAGGTCGGCAAGTTCATCGGCCTTCATGCCATAGCTCGAGTAGATGCCGTACTTAAGGCCGCGGCCAAAGTTCTCAAAGAACTTCTCGTAGGCCTCGCGGTCGTTGTCGCGCATGTCCTCGAGGTCGGCGGTAATCTTCTTCTCAACGCGCTTGGCGATAGCCTTGAGCTGACGGTTCTGCTGCAGCGTTTCGCGCGAAATATTGAGCGTCACGTCGGCAGAGTCCACGACGCCGCGCACAAAGTTGTAGTAGTCGGGCAGCAGGTCGTCGCACTTCTCCATGATCAGCACGTTGGAGCTGTAGAGCGCCAGGCCCTTCTCGTAGTCCTTGCTGTACAGGTCGAACGGCGCGCGGCCCGGAACAAACAGCAGGGCGTCGTACTCGAGCGTACCCTCGGCATGGAAGCTAATGGTGCGGGCGGGATCGTCAAAGTCGTGAAACGTAGACTTGTAGAACTCGTTGTAGTCCTTCTGCTCTACGTCGGAGCTGCGCTTCTTCCAAATCGGCGTCATGGAGTTGATGGTCTCGAGCTCCTGGTAGTCCTCGTACTCGGGCGTGTAATCATCGCCAGCGTCCTCGGGCTTGGGCTTCTGACGGCTCTTGGAAACCATCATCTGAATCGGGTAGCGCACATAGTTGCTGTACTGCTGAATCAGGCTCTTGAGGCCCCACTCAGTCAGGAAGCGATCGTAGGTCTCGGCCTCGCCGTCGGCGTCGAGCTTCTCGTTCTCGCGCAGCGTCAGGATGACATCGGTACCGTGCTCGGCGCGCTCGCCATCCTCGATGGTGTAGCCCTCAAGACCGTCGGACTCCCAAACGTGGGCGGTATCCTCGCCATAAGCGCGGCTGACGACCTTCACGTGGCTGGCGACCATAAAGGCGGAGTAGAAACCCACGCCAAACTGACCGATGATGTCGACATCGGAGCCCTGCTGCTCGGCGTTCTCAGTCTTAAACTCCTCGGAGCCGGAATGGGCGATGGTGCCCAGATTGCGCTCGAGCTCCTCGGCGGTCATGCCGATACCGTTATCCGAAATGGTGATGGTACGGGCATCTTTATCAAAGGAAACACGGATGGCCAGGTCGCCCTGGTCGAGCTTGACACTCGGATCCTGCAGGCTCTTAAAGTTGAGCTTGTCGACGGCATCGCTCGCGTTGGAGATAAGCTCGCGCAGGAAGATTTCCTTATTGGTGTAGATGGAGTTGATCATGAGGTCGAGCAGTTTTTTGCTCTCGGTCTTAAATTGACGCATGTGCAGTCCTTTCGCGCTACCCCCGTCCGCAAAAACGGCCCGGTTGCCCGAGCCGCATCACAGACCTGCTATGTTCAGACTTAGATTTTATAACCCATTAGCGCGCATATATACATACGGAATCGAAAAACTGTATGTCTAAGCGCTCCGATGCACCGATTACCAAGGAGTGTCCCCAACTGCCGGCAGGAAAGGAACGTCCCTATCTGCCATCTACGCGCTTGGCCATCCAGACATGGGGCTGGCCCTCGTCTTCGTAGTCTACCGGGGCAATTTGCGTGTAGCCCGCCTTTATATAGAGCGGCAGCACGTATTCCTGCGCATGCAGCTTAATGAGCTTGGCGCCGGCATCACGCGCGCACGTATCACTGGCCTCGACAATCTTGCTCGCCAGACCGAGACGGCGCATGCTCGGCAGCACAGCCACGCGCCCCATAATGTAGGTCTCCCCCGCCGCGACGCCTTCGTCCAAGTCGCACGCCGGCGACACCGGAGCCTCTGCGTCAGCCGCGCGCTCAAGCTCTTCGGGAAACACGCGCGAGCAACCGGCAAGCTCGCCGTCTACATAGAGCGTCACATGAATGCAGTTCGGATCCTCGTCGATAGCGTCGAACTCATTCTCGTAGCCCTGCTCGTCCATAAAAACGACGCGGCGCACCAACGCCGCGTCATCAAAGCATCCCGTCTTAAGTTGGATATCCATAGCTGCCCTTTCATTCAACGCGAACGTTAGGGACAGATTTTAGCGAAAATGAGCTCCGCGCACGCTAAACTTCGCGCGAGCCTTCGCCAGGCAGTCGTAATGACCCACGTTATGGGCATCGCTCGCGATGAAGCTGTACAGGTTCTGATCGAACAGGCGCTGTGCCGGCTTTTTCTCGCGACCAAAGCGACCGCCGGCAATAAAGTCCGCCGAAGCCTGCAGCTTGCAGCCCATATCGACCAGGCGCTCCGCCACGCTTACATCCTTTTGAACCGCACGATAGCGCTCAGGATGAGCGATGATCACCTGGTAGCCACGGCACTGCAAATCGTAAATCGTGTTCTCGTACTCTCTAAACGCATACGCATCGGCATGTGTCGAAAGCTCGAGCAGAAACTCGTTGGTCCCATCGAAATGCAAGTGCTCCGCGGCATCGATACCAAGTTCAACGAGCTTTCGATGGTTGACCTCGAAGCCCATCTGGAGCGGAAAACCGTCAGCGTTATCACGCAGCAGCTCAAAGGCATCCCACATCTTGTCGTAATCAAAATAGGGATCACGGCAGTGAGGAGTGCAAACGATTCTGGTTACACCGGCCCGCTTGGCAGCCTCGAGCATCGCCAAGCTCTCATCGAGATCGGCGGCGCCGTCGTCTACACCCGGCAAGATATGGCAATGAATGTCACGCATAGGTCAGCCTTAATCAACTAAACGTTTGCTCGGTTGGTGAAGATGCCCTTTTTGGAAGTCCCCTGATCGTCGGAGCCCTTCTTAACCTTCTTACCGTCCTTGGTGTAGTAGGAGTAGTAGTACTCGCTGGTCTCGGTCTCGCAGTAGTTCATGACGGTACCGATGAGCTTGACCTTCTCGGACTTCTTAAGCTGACCGATGGCGTTGAGCGCCTCCTCGCGCTTGGTGAAATCCTCACGCACCACGAACAGCGTGCCGTCGGTCAGGCTGGCAATCTCGGCAGCATCGATGAAGGTGCCGACCGGGGGAGCATCAAAGATGACGTACTGGAACTTGGCGGACAGCGCCTTTACCAGCTTGGCAAAGCGGTGAGAGACGATGATGTCGGCAGGATTGGGAATATGCGGCTCGGCATCGAGGAAGTAGAAGTTCTTCTGACCCGTCTCGACAATCGCCTGGTCAATAGAAACCTGCTCGGAAAGGACTGCATAGAGTCCGCCGCGGGAGCGGACGCCGAGCATATCGGCAAGGGACCTGCGACGCATATCAGCCTCGACCAGCAGGACGCTCTTGCCGCTGGTGGCGATAGCCTGGGCAAGGTTGATGGAAACCGTAGACTTGCCCTCGTTGGGAATCGAGGACGTAACGGTGATGGTGCGAATGGGGTCGTCCACGCTCGCAAAGCGGATGTTGGCCAGAAGGGTCTTGGCGGCATTCTGTACAACGAGTTTATCGGTGTTCTTTGCCTTAGCCATGCCTATTTACCACCTTTCATAGCCGGAATTCGGCCAACAACGGGAATGCCCAGGAGCTCTTCTGCCTCTTCGGCACCGCGGATGCGGGTGTTGAGCATGTCTGCCAAAACGACATAGGCAACTGCGATAAAGATGCCCGCGAGGAACGCGACAGCAACGTACAGCATACGCTTGGGACCGCTGGGGGCTTCGGGGGTCTTAGCCTCGTCGATAACGTTGATGCTCTGGGCAGCGCCGACGTTCTGAGCGACCGTGCTCACCGAGCTGGCCATGGCCTTAGCGACCTTAGCCGTCTCCTTGGCATCGGTGCCGGTAACCGAAAGCGTAATGACACGCGTGGTGGTCTCGGAGGAAACAGACACCTTGTAGTCATCCAGATCGGTGAGGCCCAGTTCCTTGGCGGCGCCGCTCTTAACGCTATCGCTATCCAGCAGCGTGGCGATATCGTTGGAAAGCATCTGGCTCGCCGAGAGATCGTTGTAGCTCATCTGACCGCTATCGTCGGTCTTAGCGAGAATGTACATGCTCGTCGTCGCGGTGTAGGTGTTGTCCATCGCAACGAAGGACACGATGCCCATGGCGATCGCGCAGACCACCGGAAGGGCGATGACCAGCTGAAGGTGCTTTTTGAGCAGCTGGAACAGTTCGAGAAGGGTCATGCAGCTTGCCTTTCATTTCCCCAGTTCGGATTGACTAAACTGTCCGTATGTTATCGCATCTTTTTACCGTGACCAAACTCTATACATAAGAAACAGCCTCTTCTGTAAAAATGTCGGAAGCAATCGTAAAATTGCACAACAACGCCGCACCCGAAAGTCAAATGCGGCGTCTACATCAATATCTATGTTGTATCGCTATGCGAATGGCTCGTCCTGCTGTATGGGAAACGTCACCGTAATGGTGGTTCCCACGCCCAACTCGCTCGACAGATCGAGCGTGGCGTGATGATACAGGGCCGCATGCTTGACAATTGCAAGCCCCAGACCGGTTCCGCCGCGCGCCTTGGACCTACTCTTGTCCACGCGATAGAACCGCTCAAATACCTTGCCCTGTTCTTCAGGCGCAATACCGATTCCCGTGTCGGCGACCGCGAGGAACGGATGGCCTTCGTCGTTGGTGCCGCACTGCAGCGTAACCGTACCGCCGGGTCGATTGTAGCGGATGGCGTTGCTTGCCAGATTATAGATGAGCTCGTCAATCAAGCGCGACACGCCTTCGATGACCACAGGCTTGGTCTCATGACTTATCGTCACATTCGCCTGACGGGCGACCTGTTCAAGACGCTGCTCAACCGCGTAGATGGCACGCGAGAGCTCAATAGGCTCCGTGGACCCAATGGGCACCGCCTCGCCCTCAGTTGCACGCTCGGCCTCGTCCAAGTTAGACAGCGTAAGGATGTCGTTGACGAGCGCCGCCAAACGGCCCGCCTCACGATAGATGCGACCGCCAAAGTTGCGCAGGTCATCCTCGCCCTCGACCATGCCGTTTGCGATGAGCTCGGCATAGCCCGAAATCGCCGTAAGCGGCGTCTTGAGTTCGTGGGTGATATTGGCCGTGAACTCACGGCGCATACGGTCGTTGTCCGCTAGCACCGCCATTTGGCGCTTGAGCTCCTGGCGCTGCGACTCGATACGCTCAAGCATGGGGACCATCTCGGCATAGGCGTGCTCATAGCTACGGCGTGGGTGATCCAAATCCACCTCTTGCAACGGCGCGATGATGGCACGGGACTCACGGCGCGCCATAAAAAACGAGAGTACTGCACCCGCTGCTGCGATAAGCAGCATCGGCGCCAGCATCGACAGCAAAATCGCCGCAACGCCAGGCTGGGCCTGCGCCAAGCGAACGACCTGGCCGTTATCAAGGGTGACGGCGCGATACAGCATAATCTCGTCGAGTGTAGAGCTTGCGCGCTCCGCGGAACCCGAACCACTCTCAAAGGCCTCGATGACCTCGGGGCGATCGCCATGGTTGGGCAGTGTGGAAGGCGACGCCTCGTTGTCGTAGGCAACCGATCCATCCTTGTTAATCAGCGTGATTCGCAAGTCCTCGCGATCAAGGCTACGCAAGAACGGGATGGGCTCCTGCTGTTCGTCGAGAGCGGCAGCAATGAGCTCGGTTTCCTGCGCCAGATTGGTACTCGTGGCATCCGCCAAGGTGTTTTGCACAAAGAACGCACCCAGCACCGTAAACGCCACGATAACCGCCATGGCGCAGACAAAGATCGTCACAAAAACGCGGTGCGACAGCGTATGTTTTCCCTGGGGGGCGAAGACCACGGGTTACTCCTCCGATGCGGTGGCCGCGGTGTCGTCACCTTCGGCACCATCACCGGCAGAAGGCTCGGCCAAGCGGTAGCCCACGCCGCGCACGGTCTCGATGGCGCTGGCATGCTCGCCCAGTTTTTGGCGAAGCGTCTGCACGTGCACGTCAACGGTGCGCGAACCGCCGTCGAAGTCCCAGCCCCACACGCTCTGCAGCAACGACTCGCGGGTAAAAACCACGCCGGGCTTGCGCATGAGGTACTCGAGCAGGTCGAACTCGCGCAGGGTGAGCTTAAGCGGCTCGCCGGCAACGGTCACCTCGCGATGGCTGGGCGAGAGCACAATGTCGCCCACGCTGAGCACATCGCTTGCCTGCTTGACCATGCCGCCGCGACGCAGCAGTGCGCGGCAGCGGCTGGCGAGCTCCATGAGCGAGAAGGGTTTAGTCAGGTAATCGTCGGCACCGCCATCGAGCGCCATCACCTTGTCGAGCTCGGTATCCTTGGCGGTAAGCATCATGATGGGCACCGTCGCCGTCAGGCGATCGGCACGCAGGCGACGCATAATCGCCAAGCCATCGGTATCGGGCAGCATGATGTCGAGCAGGACAGCATCGGGTACCCGTCGCGCCACGGCGGCCTTAAACTCGCCGTCGCACGAAAAGCCCTCGGCCTCGATTCCCTGCTTGCGCAGCGCATAGACCGTCAAATCCCTGATGTTGTCATCGTCCTCGACGTAATAGATCATGTTGAACCCCTTTGCGGCCGGCATGACCGCATCTTAACCCTAAAGGTACCTTTACTAGATGGTATCAGCCAAAACGTCCCGTCAAATAATCCGCCGTACGCGGATCGGTCGGATTCTTGAAGAGTTGCGCGGTGGGCGCGTGTTCCACCAACTCACCCAGCAAGAAAAACGCGACCGAGTCGGAGATACGCGCCGCCTGCTGCATATTGTGCGTAACGACCACGAGCGTACAGGTCTCTTTGAGCTCGCAGGCCAGCTGCTCCACCACCAGCGTCGACACAGGGTCGAGTGCCGAGGTCGGCTCGTCCATCAACAGAATGTCGGGCTGCACGGCAAGTGCGCGGGCGATGCACAGGCGCTGCTGTTGTCCACCCGAAAGACCCAGGCCCGACTCTTTGAGCTTGTCCTTGACCTCGTCCCACAGGGCAGCGCGACACAGGGAGTCCTCGACCAGCTCATCGAGCACGGCGCGGTCGCGCACGCCCATGCCGCGCGGACCATAGGCCACGTTGTCGTAGATGCTCATGGGAAACGGGTTGGGGCGCTGGAACACCATGCCCACGCGCTGGCGCAAACGGCAGATGTCGTAATCGCCCAGGATATCTTGACCATCGAGCGCAATCTTGCCCTCGATGCGGCAATCCTTGATGCCGTCGTTCATGCGGTTAAAGCAGCGCAGGAGCGTCGACTTGCCGCAGCCCGAAGGCCCGATAAACGAGGTGATCTGCTTGTCGCGGATCTTGATATTCACGTCCTTGAGCGCATGATGGTCGCCATAGAACAGGTCGAGGCCCTCGACGTCGATGCGCGTCGGCGAGGCGGCAAGATCCTCTGCCGTGGGGCGAGTCGCATCCCCAACCTCGCGCTCGTACGCGGCCTCGGCCTGCGCTTTCATGAGTTCTTCAAGCTCCGTGGGCTCCACAGCCGCAGCAGCCGTCATACCGCATACCTCCACATCGATATCAATTCAGCAGTATCGATAGTAGAAATCGCGGCTCATATGCACGTGAGCGCATTGTCAAGTGTTTGTAAGGGCACGCTGGCTATGCGGCGGGCAGCTCGATGGTGAATATCGTGTGTTCGGGCGTCGATTCACATGCAACGGTACCGCCGTGTGCCGCGATGATCTCCTTGGCGATGGCAAGCCCCAGTCCAGCGCCGCCGCGATTGGTCGCACGCGCCGCATCCAGGCGATAGAACTTCTCAAAGATCACCTTGAGCTTAGCCGCAGGGATAGGATCGCCCTGATTGATAAAGCGCACGCGCACGCTGCCATCGTCTTGGCGCCCGGCCTCGATCGTGATAGTCGAGCCCTCATAGCTATAGGCGACAGCGTTTTTCATGATGTTGTTGAACACGCGAGCCATCTTGTCGCCATCCACGAGCACCGTCAGGTCCTCGCGAATATCAACTTGGGCTTCCTTATGCTGCTCGTTGAGGATGGGATAGAACTCGTCAGCCACCTGAGCCAGCAGCAACCCCAGATCAACATAGCCGCGCGTGAGCACGATATCGTGGAAGTCAAAGCGCGTGATATCGAAGAACTCTTCGATGAGTGCATCGAGCCGGTGCGCCTTGTCGAGCGCCACGCCCGTAAAGTGCGCACGTTGCTCAACCGGCAGCTCGGGAGCCTCTTGCAGCAGCGAAAGATAGCCCACCACACTGGCAAGCGGGGTGCGTAGGTCATGTGCCAAGTACGTGACCAAATCGTCCTTGCGATGAGACTCGTCACGCAGAGCTTGCTGCACCTTGTGCTCACGGTCACGCACGCGGTTAAGGGCGCCCTCGACCTCCAAGAAGTCGCCGTCAATGTTGTCCCAGGTGTCGGGGTGATCGATCAGGCGATCTTGAATACGAGCGGCCAGCACACAATCGGCATGCTGCTCGCCCTGCTCGTAGCCCTGGTAGTACAGGGCGCGGCCGCAAAAGAACAGCGCGCACACGGCAAGCGCCAGCACAAAGCCAAGCATGTTGAATACAAAGCCGGCATCGAACAGCACCGGCCCTTCGATGCCGCCGAGTGCCATGGCGCCAATCGCCAACGTCATGGCCCACGCGGCACCGCCAATCACCACGCAGCGGCGTACGATTTCAAATCGATCGATCAGCAAAAAGCCGACAAGCAGCACCGCCAAGATTCCAGCGATGTTATCGATGCCAATCAGCAGCAGGCTCAGCAAAAAGAGCAGCACCGTTGCAAGCGCGCGGTTGTCGACGACCGACCTCACGTATTCAAAGAGTCGATCGGGCACCTCGAATGCCTGCCTATCGTCTTTTGTCATATCCACTTCCCCACCATCAAAGGCGTTATTCGATTATGTAGCCGACGCCCCAGACGTTTTTGATAAAGCGTGGCTTTTGTGCGTCGTCGCCGATTTTTTCGCGCAAGTGGCGAATGTGCACCATCACCGTATTGTTGGAGCCGGGCATAAAATCCTCGCTCCACACCGCGCGGAACAGGTCCTCCACGGCCACCACGCTGCCGCGATGCTCGACCAGATACAGCAAGATTGAATACTCGGTGGGTGTGAGGCGTACCGGTGCACCGTCCACCGTCACGGAACGAGCGTCGCGGTTGATCTCCAAGCCGTCGAGCTGAATGGTCGGCGACTCGGCCGCCTGTGCACGGCTACCGTAGCTGGTGTAGCGGCGAAGCTGAGCGTGCACGCGCGCGATGAGCTCCAGCGGACGGAACGGCTTAACCACGTAATCGTCCGCGCCAAGCGAAAGGCCCCCGATCTTGTCTTGCTGGGCATCGCGCGCCGTCAGCATGATCACGGGATAGGTATGGCTGGAACGGATCGTACGCAGCAGCTCAAACCCATCGATATCGGGCAGCATGACATCTAGCAGCGCCAAATCGAACTCCTGCTCCAAAATCGCCTTGGCAGCATCGGCCCCGCTATAGGCAATCTGGACATCAAAGCCCTCTTTTGTAAGGTAGATACCAACCAAGTCGGCGATGGCCTTCTCGTCATCAACTACCAGTATGCGCTCGTTCATGCGTGCTCCTCTCGCGCTCCATTATGCCCGAGGCTACGCACGCCACACACAACAAGCGTGGGTGATTAAGTCGGCCTTAAGCACCCTTGTGCCCGTTCGGGCGCGGATGTGGGCCACGCACGCACGCGATGATCGCCGACGCCGGCAAACGATATACTCTAGTTCCAGAAGAGACCATCCCGTCGAAAGCGAAATCTGTGAAGTCCCTCACCTCTTTTGCAAAGCGCTCAGCTCAGCTTGCCGCCGGCTTTGTCTGCGCTATCGCCCTTGCCGCTGGCGTGCCCACCGTCGCCGGCGCCCAAGTACTCACGACCGACAATGTTTGCGGCAAAACCGCCGATGCGCGCGGCATCACGGCCGAAAATCTGCCCGATATCGATGCGACCAATGCGCTCGTCATGGGCAAAGACGGCACCGTCTACTATGGGCGCGGCGCCGATGAGCAGGTTAAAATCGCCTCGATCACCAAGGTCATGACCGCAATCCTAACCGTCGAAAATTGCAAGATGGACGAGAAGGTCACGGTGAGCAACGCCGCAGCCACCGTGGGTAATTCGACCGCCGGCTTGCTCGAAGGTGACGAGCTTACCGTGGAGCAGGCACTGCGCGGCCTGATGATTCCCTCGGGCAACGACGCCGCCGTCGTGCTCGCCGAATATGTGGGCAAGAAGATCGACCCTAAGACCAAAGACGCCGAGGCAACCTTTGTGAAGGCCATGAACGAGCGCGCTAAGAAGCTCGGCTGCACCGGTACGCTTTTTGAAAACCCGCATGGTCTGGACTTTGATGAGTGGGCTGGCAATATGCACTCAACCGCACACGACGTAGCGCTGATGATGCAGGAGGCCATGAAAAACGACACGATCCGCGAGGTCGTAGCGAGCGAGGATTCCTGGATCGAGGTCACGGGCGCCGACGGCACCGACCATTCGCATTCCATGGACACGCACAACGTTTTGCTCGGTCAGGACGGAAACATTGGCGGCAAGACCGGCACCACCGACGACGCGGGCTACTGCTTCACGAGCGCCTACAACCGCGACGGCGACGAGATCTACACTGTTATTTTGAACTCCACCACCACCGACCAGCGCTTTACCGATACCGCCAGCCTTGCCAACTGGTACTACGGCCACAAGGTGACGGTCGCAATCGCCAACACGCAGGAAAAGACCGCCAACGGCAACCCGCTTATGGCGCGCATTGGTCAAACCGACTGGACGGATAAGACGATCGACGCCACACTCGCCGATTCCACGGCGCAAGCGACCGTGTTTTCCCTTGCCGGCAAGGTGACCGAAAAGATTAGCTACGACGATCTTTCGGGCACGGTGCATGTGGGCGACAAGGTGGGTAGCGTCACGCTCAAGCAGGACGGCACCAAGATCGCCGTCATGGACCTAGTTGCCGACGAGGAAGGCGCAGGGCCGAATCCCATTGAATGGCTCCTTGTGAAGCTCGATCGCTTGGGCCGTCGCATCGACAACCGCCCGCTCACAGCAGAAAGCGAGACCGTCGCCAAGGCTCCTAAGGTGTAGGGCGCAAGAATAATAAGCCCACTGAAAGGAGGCGTCCGAAAGGATGCCTCCTTTTTTGAGGGTTCGAATCCCCAGCTTACGTTCTTGATAGCAAAAAGGGCCCCAAATGGAGCCCTTCTTTCAATTCATACTGGCGGAGAGCTGGGGATTCGAACCCCAGATGCCCTTTTGGGGCATACTCGCTTAGCAGGCGAGCACCTTCGGCCTCTCGGTCAGCTCTCCGTAACAGCCGTTCTATAGTAACCAAACAGTCGAAGTTGGGCAAGAGGGAATTTTCTAATTGTTCAGTGGCCTTTCCTCCTTGCAGTTTTCGCTACTACCCCAGCGAGCGATTGAGGGAGCCGAGCTCATCGTTGCCCATGGTGCGCCACATTTGGAAGATACAACCGCGCGCCAGGAAAAAGAAACCGTTGTCGACCAGTTGCACAGCGGCATCTGCCAGCTGATTCGTCACGGCGGACACTGGCGGCAGCTCTAGTCCAGCCTTGTGGATGGTCTCGACCGCTTCCTCGAACGTCGGCGGCTCATTGACACCCATCTCGTTCATAAGGCCCTGCATTTCCTCCAGCGCGTTGCTACCCGACTCCTCGCCGCGCGGCACGAGGCGGTAGCACGCCAACGCGAGCTCGAGCTGATCGCAATTCCAATAGGCAAACGCCAAGCGATAGAACAGGTAGCCGATTGCAGAACGATCGCTGGCAATACGTAGGCCGTGGCGCGCCACCTCGATAATCTCGTCAAAGCGCTCCAGACGCGCAAGCACGTTGATGAGCGCAAAGTGCGACTGCATGGACGAGCGCGCCAGATCGTAAAGATGGCGCACCTCGGGCAGTGCTCGTTCAAAGTCCTCCTGCTCGGCGTAAAAGCTGCAGATCTCGTGCTGGGCAAAGTACAGCGCATCGGGCGCACGAAGGATTCGCACAGAGCGGTCTTCTTCCAACACCGGTAGCACCATGCGCACCAGCTGGTTATCGCAAAACTGCGTTTGAACCGGACCTGTCGCCAAAAGCTCGGCGACGGCGCACTTGGCCTCCAACTCCTCAACAAGACGGGAAAAACCTTCAAAAGCACCTGTACGGTCGACTTTTGCCTGCTCGCGCAATTCAACAACACGGGCCACGTATGGGTCGTCGTCCTCTTCCATGACCTCCAACTCGTCAGCCGTATCGGCAAGCAGCAGATTGCGCAGCGCCGGCGGCAGCGTGCGATGGTCATCACGCGGACGAGCATGAACCTCCGCAGGCTCAATCGTCTCCGGAGCGGTTGACTCATACGCCTCAAGCACACGCTTGCACGGCATATCGTCCATGTCCATGCTCTCAAGATCCTTGGCGACAGGCACGCAATCGGCCAGATAGGCCGCGCGCCCAAAGAAATACGTTGCGACAACGCGCTCGCCCTGCTCACTGTCGGGAGCAGCAATCTGCACATAGCAGCGCGTGATGCAGGTGCCCGCGGCAAAACACGCTGCCGCAAGCGTGAGTGCCACGCGCGCATCGTGCTCCGCGGCCCAGATCGCCCGCGTGTCCTCGTCCAGCTCGCGCCAGGCGTCATCCTGAGCGTCGTATTCACGTTGCGGCATGGCATCAACGACAGACTGCCCAAACCGAACGAGCATAATCCCCTCGGCAACGTTTGCCCGATAGGTATAGTCGAGCCGCGTGACCACGTTGAGCGCCTCAACGATTCGCGCAAAACGGGTGCGCACGTCCCACTCGCCGCCCGGCTGGCAAGCCACCGTACCCGGCTTGCCCCACGGGTTATCGCTCGAAGCCGTATCGAGCAGTCGGGGAACATCGTTGGTCGTCTTGGCGATATGCCACGCATCAAAGAGCGCGCAGCCCTCAAGGCTCGGCGAGGATGCCGCAGGGACCAATCCGGCCCCGATGCGCTCAAGGATGCCGGAGAGGCGGTTGAGACGGCACTCGATGGCAAGCAGCATGTCAATCTCGTCCTGGTCCAGCAGGCTACGATCAAAATTGAGATAGAACAGCTTTGACCGGTCGATGCGCGCTAGGCTCATTTCGGACTTGGCGGCAATGGTGCGCAGGCGGGGCAAGTCAATTTCGCTCATAAGGGCGGCGGCATAGCGCTCGATACCGCTCGGATTCTCGGCATGGTCAACGCGGTAAAGCAGCGTCTCGATAGCATCGGGGAGCGGTGCCGTGTTAAAGCCCAAAAACACCTCGACCGGCTCGGGCAACTTTACGAGCTTGATCTTGTCGACAACGTTTTGCATACCCTCGTCGAGTCCGTCGGCGTCCGCCGTGCTCGCAATGGTATTTTCGGAGTCAGCGAATATCACGTAGCGCAGGAACATCGATGCCATGAACTCACCGTAAGGAAGAGAGCGGGTCGAATTCCATGTCTCGTGATCGGACTGTTCGCGCATGGGACCTTCGGGAGAGCCGACGGTTCGCGCGCACGCGCGCATCGTGCCGTTTGCTCCCCTCACCATAATCTCACCAATACCGGAGTCCGACTCGTCAAGGACCAGTTCCATGTCGGGATCGTTGGGCAGCGGAGCCTCGCTGATGGGGCGGTCCACCTTGTACACCTCACCCGAAACGCTTACGTAGCCCAAAAGCGACACATGGCTTTTGCCAACGAATTCGACGACATAACAAGATTCATGCTGATCCTCGCCAAAGAGTTTCCAGACCACGCCATATGAGCGTCCCGCAGGCTGCTCGGGCATCGCCGGAAAGCGCTTCTTGGGATCGAGAAACCTGAGCTTGTATGTCGGACGCTCTGCCACGGAATATCACCCTGATCGGTCGCTTGAAGAAGGAGTGGTCGCGAATAAGTCGCGACATCTACTCGGAATCTTACACGAGTCGACAGGAAATCGTCCCTTTGGACGAAAGCACTCAAGCTGGCGTAAAAGAAAAGCCCCCGTTGCCGGGAGCTTTAATCTCAAATGGTGCGGCGTATAGGATTCCGCGCATCCGCTGCGCGGATCCGCACCGGCTTCGCCCGCCTGCCGGCGCGCTCGCCCGCGGGCTAAAAACGCTCCGCGTTTTCTTTACGCCCGCGCCTCGACCGAGGTTCGAATCCATGCGGTGGCGGCATAAAAGAAAAGCCCCCGTCGCCGGAGGCTTTCAATTTCAATTGGTGCGGCGTATAGGATTCGAACCTATGACGTTCTGATTCGTAGTCAGACCCTCTATCCAGCTGAGGTAACGCCGCGACTTGATGATTATTATGCACATCAACTGAATATAGGTCAAGCATTTTTCGAAAAAAGTTATCAAATTTGATTTTTACTCATTTGTGACCACTTGATGCGATCTTCGACGCATCGCGATATAAGAAAAGCCCCCGTTTCCGGAGGCTTAAAACTCAATTGGTGCGGCGTATAGGATTCGAACCTATGACGTTCTGATTCG
>CAKURW010000023.1 GCA_934675795.1 uncultured Collinsella sp. | reverse complement strand
CCCGGTGTGTCGGCGATGCGCTCGAAGTCGACGTCGTAGATCCACGAGACATCGTGGCCGTCGGCGTCGTTGTCGTTGAGGAAGAAAGCACAGAGCCTGCCGCCCGCCGTCTTAATGGACTGGATCTGGCGATCGAAGCCTACGGGATTCTTAGCCAGATTGGCCTCGACGGTACGGCCGGCGATTTCCCAGCGGCCCATGCGTCCGCCGGCGGGGACGTAGGCATCGAGCGTGGGCTGCAGGTGAGCTGCGTCCACGCCCAGCTCGCGCGCCGCAAAGAAGGCGGCGGCAACGTTGTAGACCATATACAGGCCGTTATAGCGCGTGGCGATGTGCGTGGCAGGTGCGTCGGCATCGGGTCCAAAGTTCAAGTCAAAGCCGTAGCCGTCGCAGCCGAGCTCCACGCCCGTCACGCGACGGACAAGCGCAGGGCGACCCCAGCCGCACGAAGGACAATGATAGGCGCCGAGCTGGCCGTACTGCACATAGTCGTACTCCAACGGGGCGTTGCACTGCGAGCAAAAGCGCGAGTCGCTAATACGGTCGGACTCGGTGTCGGTGGCGCCGTCGATGCCAAAGGCAATACTCGCGTTGGGAACGCGCGCGGCAATCGAGGCGCACAGCGGGTCGTCGGCGTTGTAGATAAGCGTTGTTGTCGGCGAGAGCTCCAACGCATGGGCGATGACCTCCTGGGTATGGTCGATCTCGCCGTAGCGGTCTAGCTGGTCGCGGAACAGGTTGAGCAGCACAAAGTACGTCGGCTTGAGCTTGGGCAGGACGCGCACCGTGTAGAGCTCGTCGCACTCAAAAACGCCCACGCGCTTGCCGCTGCTGGTGTGCTTAAGGCCGCCGCGGGCCTCGAGCAGCGCGCCCACCACGCCCGGCTCCATATTGTTGCCGGCGCGGTTGCATACCACGGTGGCGCCGCTGGCGGCAACGGCGTCGGCGATGAGGTTGGAGGTGGTGGTCTTACCGTTGGTGCCGGTGATCACCACGCTGCGGTCGACAAGGCCCGCGAGGTCGCTCAGCAGCTCGGGGTTGATCTTCATGGCGATGCGGCCGGGGAGTACGCCGCCCTGGCGCTTAAGGACGGAGCGCAGCCCCCAGCGGGCGATATCGCTCGAGGTGCAGGCGAGAGATGAGCGGAAGTTCATGAAGCCGTTCCTAACGTGAATGACATGGTCGTGGCGTTTGCGCCGTTAAAAGCCGTAACGGCGCGCAAATTCCTGGGCAAGCTGCGATACGTCTTCACAAGCGTTGGCCCAGGGGGCAAAGTCGGGAGTATCCGAGATAATGCCGTCGGCCTCCCAAACGGCCTGGTGCGAAAGATCCCACGGGTCGTGCGGCTCGGGTCGGCAGGGAAGATACGGCGTCTGGTACATGGGGTTCAGCAAGAAGAACGCGCCGCCCTCGCAGCGGTTGGCAAACTCGCGCAGCGCGCGTGTCGCCGGACGCATCTTGTTTGTTTTGAACAGCAAAATCGTGCGGGCGAGCAGGTACCAGGGGGAGTTCTCGAGTGCATCAGCTCCCACCTGCTCCTCGAGCTGGTGAGCCAGGGCAAAAAAGCCGTCCTGGTCTTCCAAGCGGGCGAGGGCGAGCAACACGGTGCCTGCGGCTCGGGTGGGATAGCCTTCTGCCTTAAGGACGCGGCGGGCGTAGTTGGCGGCAGCACGGTAGCGGGCGCTCGCCATGCACAGCTGCGAGATGGCCTCGAGCGTGTGAAGCCACCCGATAAGAGCCGGCTCGCTCACGGTAAGGTCTGCTGCGGTGACACCATCGGCCAAAACATTATTGGCCCAGTAGTGCGGGGCTTCCATGTCGAACCCGGGCACGCTTTGCTGCAGGTAATCGGCCGTGGTCGCCTCGAGCTTCATCAGATCGCCCAGGCAGGCGTCGACGGGCGTGTCCGCCAAAATGATGGCGAGCAGCTGGGCATCGAGGACATGCGCATCGATGCGGACGATCTTGAGCAGCTCATCACGCATATCGTCGAACAGGCGGTTGCGCGTCTGCTCAAACTCCTCGTCGCTGCCCATATCCTCGATGCGATGGAGCTCGTCGAGCAGGTGGCGATGAACGCCGGCATAGGACAGCAGCGCCTGGGCATGCTCGGACTGCGCATACTTATGAGGGTTGACGCTCACGTCGTTATGGACAAGCTCGCGTGCTGCATCGGTGAGTTCGGGGTGCGACGCAAGGTAGGCGCGCTCCAGGTAGGCGGGGATGTAGACGCTCGGATCCATTAGAGGTCTCCTCCCTTAAACGGCAAACCCTGCTCGGCCGCGCGCAGGATGCGCTCGTCGATCTGGGAACGCACGATGTCGTTGGTGGCGACCCAGGCGGCAAAGCTGGCGTTGTCGGGGGCGCCCAGGCCCTCCTGCAGCACCGGCGTCGCCTCGGACAGCGCAAGGACAAGTTCGTCGGTGGAGCCCACACCCACGTTGACGCGGGCATAGACGCCATCGGGAAACTCGGTTTGGAAGTAGAGCGCCTCGGCTGCGTGCGGGCACGAACGCACAAGGATACGCAGGTAGTGCTCGGCACCCTCGTAGTCCAGCTCGCGCCAGGCAGCGCTCATCAGCGCGATGAGCGTCCACGGGTCCAAGTCACGCTCCGCATCTTTGGGGCGGCGGCGCAGCGGGGTACTCGCGAGGTACGGCACGGAGTGAGCGGAGCGAAAGCGCTTGAGCTCCTCAGCGGGGTATTCGAGCTTTGCCATGGCGAGCATCGCGGTGTGGCGGACGCCGGCGGGGTCGTTGGGCGCAAAGTCCAAGCTGCGATTCGCGGCTTCGAGCGACATGCGGTAGCGGCCGCTAATGAGGGCGCGTGACGCAAGGGCGGCAAGCCAGCGCAGGTAGGGGCGGCGCATAAGGTCGCCTGCGGCCTCGCGCTCGTAGGGGTCCTGCGCCGAGGCGATCTTGAGCGCCAGATCGTGCTCCACCTCGTCGCACTTGGATACCAGATACTGCACGTATTCCTCGTTGGATTCGGCGGTGAGCGCCGTCAGCATGCGCTGGGCATCCCAGTTGGCCGGATCGAGCGCGGCTGCCTCGCGGAGCATGTTCTCGGCAGCTGCCTCTTCTTGCTCGGCCTGGGTATCGTCAGGGATAAAGGGAATGCGGTAGTCGACGGCCTCGACCACCTTGGCAATGAGGTGCCCGGCGCGGTCGCGGTCGTGCACGATGAGCGGTGCGGGGTTGCGGGTGAATTGTTCCATCAGACGCTCTACGGCGGCAGCGTCGGTGAGCGGGATATTGTCGCGGCGCAAGGCCTCAAGAACGAGGCGATGGCAATCCTCTTGAATGGGATCGAATGCCATGGGGCCTCCTTTGCTGCGGTTAGGGTTCAAATATCTCTATATAAGGTTCTAGTTTACCCGCATGTGGCACACCGGGGGTGCCGCACTTGGACATGCACCTTTGCACCACGAAGACGGATGTCGCACAAATGTCGGCACCTTGGACGACTGAGTGGTATCACTGTGCCGCAAACGGTCGATTTTTGGCGGCGAACGGGGCGCATTTTGGAGGGGCACAGTCCTGCCCGGGATATGTGGTCAACCTTGATAAAACGTTTGCCCAGCTTGGGAGTATGGATGCCGCACAAGGGTCTTCAGGGATAGAAAAAACGTTTCATCATTGTTGGCTTTAGGTGAATAACTGACCAACCAGAACGGTAAAATAGTGTTTGTCTGAGCGTTGAGACGTTTAGACATCGCGCATTGTCATCGCCGGCAACGCGCAAAACGGTCCTAACGGAGCCAATCGGGTGCTCCGTTATATACGCAAGTCTAAGAGGGGCTTGTTTAGGAGGCACAGTATGGGACGTTTTACCAATCCTCGCGATCTGTACTTTGGTGAGGGCGCTCGCCACGAGGTGAAGAACCTCAAGGGCAAGAAGGCCATCATCGTTTCTGGCGGCAGCTCTATGCGCCGCGGCGGGTTCCTGCAGGACGTTGAGGCCGACCTCAAAGAGGGCGGCTTCGAGGTCAAGCTGTTCGAGGGCGTCGAGTCCGACCCGTCCATCGAGACGGTCATGAAGGGCGCCGAGGCCATGCGCGAGTTCGAGCCCGACTGGATTATCGCCATCGGCGGCGGCTCGCCCATCGATGCCGCTAAGGCCATGTGGGTCTTCTACGAGTATCCCGAGGAGTCCTTCGATAACATCATCCAGCCGTTCAGCTTCCCCGAGCTGCGTCAGAAGGCTCATTTCTGCGCCATCTCCTCTACCTCCGGCACCGCTACCGAGGTCACCGCGTTCTCCGTCATTACCGACTACGCCAAGGGCATCAAGTACCCGCTGGCCGACTTCAACATCACCCCTGATGTCGCCATCGTCGACCCCGAGCTCACCTACACCATGCCCGCCAAGCTGTGCGCTCACACCGGCATGGATGCTCTGACCCACTGCATGGAGGCCTACGTTTCCACCTGCGCCTCTATGTTCACCGACGCCAACGCCCTGCACGGCATCCGCGAGATCGTCGAGTGGCTGCCCAAGTCCTATGCTGGCGACCATGAGGCCCGTCAGCACATGCACGAGGCTCAGTGCATCGCCGGTATCGCCTTCTCCTCGGGCCTGCTCGGCATCGTTCACTCCATGGCTCACAAGACCGGTGCTGCCTTCGAGAACGGCCACATCATCCACGGTGCCGCTAACGCCATGTACCTGGGCAAGGTCATCCAGTGGAACTCCAAGGATCCCCGTGCTGCCGAGCGTTACGCTTACGTGGCCAAGGAGATCCTGCACCTTCCCGGCGAGACCAACGAGGAGCTCATCGCTGCACTCGTCCAGAAGATTCGCGATCTCAACGACCAGCTCAACATTCCGCAGTCCATCAAGGATTACGCGAATGGTGGCGTGAAGGTCGACGCCGAGAACCCGCAGATGGTTTCCGAGGAGGAGTTCCTCGCCAAGCTGCCCGAGATCGCCGCGAACGCCGAGCAGGACGCCTGCACGCCCGAGAACCCGCGTGAGACCAAGGCTGCCGACTTCGAGAAGATCCTCAAGGCCTGCTACTACGACACCGATATCGATTTCTAATCGACTCTTGTTATCGTAACGAGGGGCTCCGCACGTATCTGTACGGAGCCCCTTTCTTTTTTAGAGAATGGGATAGTTATGGCTGCAATTTTCAATAGCCCCAGCAAGTACATCCAGGGTCCGGACGAGCTCGCCAAGCTCGGCTCCTATGTCGAGCCGCTCGGCGCTAAGGCCCTCGTCATCGTGACGCCTTCGGGCAAGAAGCGCGTCGGTGCCAAGATCGAGGGCGGCTTTGCCGAGGCTAAGGCCGAGCTGCTGTTTGAGGACTTTAACGGCGAGTGCTCCAAGGGCGAGGTCGATCGCCTGGTTGCGCTCGCTCGCGACAACGGTTGCGACATCATCGTCGGCGTCGGTGGCGGCAAGATCCTCGACACCGCGAAGGCCGTCGCCTACTACCTGGAGTCCCCGGTCATCATTTGCCCCACCATTGCTTCGACCGATGCCCCGTGCTCGGCACTTTCGGTGCTCTACACCGACGACGGCCAGTTCGATAAATATCTCTTCCTTAAGGCAAACCCCAATATCGTCCTTATGGATACGACGGTTATCGCGGCGAGCCCGGTCCGCCTGACGGTTTCCGGTATGGGCGATGCGCTCGCAACCTACTTTGAGGCCCAGGCGACGCATGATGCCGACGGCGATACTTGCGCCGGCGGCAAGGGCGGAATGGCCGGCCTGGCGCTCGCCAAGCTCTGCTACGAGACGCTTATGGCCGATGGCGCCAAGGCCAAGGTTGCGCTGGAGAAGGGTGCACTCACGCCTGCCGTCGAGCACATCATCGAGGCCAACACGCTGCTCTCCGGTATTGGCTTTGAGAGCTCGGGCCTTGCTGCTGCTCACGCCATCCACAATGGCCTGACGATGCTGCCCGAGTGCCATGGCATGTATCACGGCGAGAAGGTCGCCTTTGGCACCATCGTCCAGCTGGTACTCGAGGATGCTCCGACTGAGAAACTCGAGGAAGTCTTGGGCTTCTGCATTGAGCTGGGCCTGCCGGTCACGATGAAGGAACTTGGTGTTGCCGAGCTTACGCGCGAGCAGGCCATGATTGTTGCCGAGGCCGCCTGCGCGCCCGATGACACCATGTGCAACATGCCGTTTGAGGTGACGCCCGAGATGGTTGCAAACGCCATTCTGGGTGCCGACGCACTGGGTCATTATTACCTTATGGATGAGTAAAACATATCTAAGGAAGGGGTAAAGCCGACAGATGGCTCTGCCCCTTTTTGCTAAGGTGCAAAGTGACCTGTCTCCAATGCACAAGTTGGTGCAGGGGGCGGGTTACTTTGCACCAATCGTTGTTTGATGAAGGGCGGATTCTCGTATGGCGCTTCCCATGGTTTATGGCGGTCCCGGCCGGTATGTTCAGGGGCCGGGCGAACTTTCGCGTCAGGGCAGGTATTTGTCATGGTTGGGCTGCGCCGCCTATGTCTTGTTTGACCAGGGCACCGAGGATCGGCTGTGCAGGCAGATCGTCGATGGATTTCTGGACGACGATCTAAGCGAGCCGTTCTTTAAGATTTATGACGGCCCGTGTACGGAAGAGGCCGTTGTAAAAATGGCTAAGGAAGCCCAGGCTGAGTATTGCGACATGGTTGTGGGTATTGGCGGTGGCAAGATGCTCGATATCGCCAAGGCCGTTGCGTTTTATGCCGAGTTGCCGTTGTGCGTATGCCCCACGGCGGCCTCGATGGATGGTCCGTGCAGCGCGATTTCGGTGCTGTATCACGAGGATGGGTCGTTCGACCGCTATCTGATGCTCGAGAAGAATCCAGATCTGGTCGTGGTCGATACCAACGTGGTCGCGGCGGCCCCACTGCGTATGACGGTTGCTGGCATGGGCGATGCACTGGCAACGTACTTCGAGGCGCGTTCGTGCGCCGCGGTGCACGGCGCCAACGAGCACGGCGGCGCGCCGGGGCACTTGGCCCTGGTCGCGGCACGTGCCTGCTACGACACACTCATGGAGTGCGGCGTCGCTGCCAAGCGCGATCTCAAAAAGGGACGTATATCGCCGGCGGTTGAGCGCCTGATCGAGTGCAATATTCTGCTCTCGGGTGTTGGCTTTGAGAGCGGTGGCCTATCGCTTGCCCATGCCATCGCCAACGGCTTAACGATTCTGCCCGAGTGCAAGGCCATGCACGGCGAGGCCGTGGCATTTGGCCTGGTGGTGCAGCTGCGTCTGGAGCGTGCGCCCGAGCTTAATCAGGTGCTCGAGTTTTGCCAGCGCGTCGGTCTGCCGACGACGCTCGAGGCGCTGGGCCTTGGTGAGATTACCGATGCCGACCTGATGAGCGTTGCAAATGCGGTCTTTAAAAACGAGCGTAATATGGCCAACGAGCAGGCCAAGGTGACCAAACAAAAGCTCGTGCAGCTCATGTGCGAGGCATAGTTTGGCGCTTGATTGACCTTGTGCAATCGAGGCGGCGATAGGCCATGGGCTATTTGCCGCAAAGATGCGCCGCGTGTAATTTGCCCGAGGCGTGGGCCGATAGCGTATCATTATCTCTTGCTTGTTTGCACTGCTCAGGGAGGGGCCGCGCATGGCGCAGGAACACGATCTGTTTGATGACATTATCGAGATCAGCAAGGGTTTCGACTTTCTTAAAAACCCGCTTGGCGGCGTGACCGATGCACTCGATCCGTCGGCGCCGCAGTGGAATCCTGCCGACTACAAGGAGCGTCCGCGCGGAAACACCATTCCGTGCCTGACCTGCAAAAACGAGAAGAGCGGCTGCACCGCGTGCATGGATGTGTGCCCGGTTAACGCCATCGAGGTCGAGGAAGATGCCATCGAGGTCCTCGATACTTGCCGCAAGTGTGGTCTGTGCGCCGCCGCTTGCCCGACCGAGGCCATCATCTCGCCGCGCCTGGCGCCCAAAAACCTCTATGACGATATTGTCTCGGCCGCTACGAGCCACGAGACTGCCTATGTCACCTGCACGCGCGCTCTTAAGCGCATGCCGCGCGAGAACGAGGTCGTTGTGGCCTGTGTGGGCGATATTACTGCCGAGACCTGGTTCTCGGTGCTGGCCGACTACCCCAACGTGAGCGTGTATCTGCCGCTGGGCGTGTGCGACAAATGCCGCAACACCGGTGGCGAGGATATTCTGGGCGAAGCTATTGCAACCGCCGAGGAGTGGGCCGGTACGGGTATGGGCCTGGAGGTCGATCCCAAAAGCCTCAAATGCCATAAGCGCCGCGAGTACGAGCGCAAGGAGTACATGGAAAAAATCGCTCGCACCACGGGCCTCACGGTGACCAAGCTCAATCCGGCGACGGCGGCGCTGGCTTCGGTAACGCAGAAGCTCAAGGCTCATCGTCATCAGATCACTCAGCTCGAGCGCACGCTCAACACTATGTGCGGCACCACGACGACCAAGCGCCGTCGCACGTTGACACATGGTCGCCAGCTGGTGCTCTCGACGTTGCAAAACCATCCCGAGCTTGCCCAAAACATGCAGGTGAGTACGCCGGAGTGCGATTTTGACAAGTGCACGTCGTGCGGCGAGTGCGTCAACGTGTGCCCCACGTTTGCTTGCGACCTGGTGGGAAGCGGCCGCTTTGCGCTGGAATCCACGTACTGTTTGGGCTGCGGCGCCTGCGTCAAGGTATGCCCCGAGCATGCGCTCAAGCTGGTTGAGCACGATGCGTCCGGCCTGGTCGTCGTCGATCCCGAGGCCGAGGAAAAGGCTGCCAAGAAAGCTAGGGCCCACGAGGAAGCCGAGAAGGCCAAGGCCGAGGCAAAGGTTAAGCTCAACAAGATGCTCGACCAGGTGGAGAAGCTCGCCGACTAAGCCCTCAACCCCAATCTCTGCTTCATTTGCGCCGCCGCGGTGTCCGGATTCGCCCGGATGCTGCGGCGGCGCTATACTTATACGGTTTGAAGTACCTGTACCAAAAGGAGCTGTCGTGTCCCTTTCCATCGGTATCGTGGGCCTGCCCAACGTGGGCAAGTCGACGCTGTTCACCGCGCTTACCAAAAAGACCGGCCTTGCCGCCAACTACCCGTTTGCCACGATCGACCCCAACGTGGGTATCGTCGACGTGCCCGATAGCCGCTTGCAAAAGCTTGCCGACATCGTTAACCCGGGCCGCATTGTGCCGGCGACGGTCGAGTTCGTCGACATCGCAGGTCTGGTGAAGGGCGCTAACGAGGGTGAGGGTCTGGGCAACCAGTTCCTGGCAAACATCCGCGAGACCGATGCCATCTGCGAGGTCGTGCGCTACTTTAAGGACCCCAACGTCATGCGTGAGGTGGGCCGCACGGGCGAGTTCGTCGATCCCGCCGGCGATGCCGACACCATCATGACCGAGCTCATCCTGGCCGACATGGGCACGCTCGAGAAGCAGCTGCCTAAGCTCGAGAAGGAGGCCAAGCGTGACAAGGAGCTCATGCCCAAGTTCGAGGTCGCCAAGCGCCTGCTTGCCTGGCTCAACGAGGGCAAGCGCGCCGCATCCATGGAGATGACCGACGAGGAGCGTGCCGCCGCCAAGGGGCTGTTCCTGCTCACCATGAAGCCCATCCTGTATGTGGCCAACGTGGACGAGGATATGCTCAACGACGACCTGGCGCCCATCGATGGCGTCAAGCCGTTGCCCATCTGCGCCAAGATTGAGGCCGAGCTTTCCGAGCTCGATCCCGAGGACGCCGCCGACTACCTGGAGAGCCTGGGCCTGGAACAGCCCGGTCTGGACGTGCTCGCGCAGGCGGCCTATAAGCTGCTCGGTCTGCAGTCGTTCTTTACGGCCGGCGAGATGGAGGTCAAGGCCTGGACGGTTCGTCAGGGCGCGACCGCCCCGCAGGCCGCCGGCGTCATCCACACCGATTTTGAGCGCGGCTTTATTAAGGCCGAGGTCATTGGCTATGACGACTACATCGAGCTCGGCGGTGAGCAGGGCGCCAAGGCCGCCGGCAAACTGCGTATTGAGGGCAAGGACTATGTCATGGCCGATGGCGACGTCGTGCACTTCCGCTTTAACGTGTAAGGGCGACGCATATGTTTAAATACGGCAAAAAAGCTGGCTACATGGGTATTGCGCTGCTCGTACTTGCGGTGATTCCGCTGGTGGTTGCAGCGTGTGTTATCCCCAACATTGGCCCCGAGGTGGCAACGAAGTTTAACGCAGCCGGCGAGGTGACGCGCTGGGGTAAGAGCTACGAGCTGCTGGCACTGCCGGTGCTCAACCTACTGCTGAGCGTGGCGACGTACTTTACGGCGGGACGCCAGGCAAAGAACAACGAGGACTCCGCTGTGATGGCACGTCTTGCGTGCGAGCGCTACCTGCGCAACGGCTGCATCACGGGCGTGTTCCTCAACGTAATCAACGTCTACTTTATGTATTCGGCGATTACTGGAACGGGCTTTGGCTTTGGTTTCTAGCTTGTCCTTTTAGGCAACAAGCCTGCACGCATATTCAATGGCTGCTGCGAGGCCGCCGCTCGATCGTGGTTTAAAGACCATGTCGGCGGCGGCCTCGTTTTCGTATCCGGCGCCGCGAAGAGTGAGTGCGATACCGGATTCCAGGAGAAGGGGCAGACCGCGTTGGCTGGTTGCGATTACGGCAGCCTGATTGAGCGAGCAGCTGTGCGCTTGGCATTGGATGGCAAGTTCACCTTGCGCCGGGCAAGGGACCAGAACGGCGGCGACGCGACTTGATAGCAATGCAAATGCTGTGCGCTCATCGGGCGAAAGACATTCAGCTTCAACGATGACGAGCTTGGGCGGTGCGCTGTTTGTGCGAAGCGTGGCTCGGTACATGCGGACCGAAGAACCCGACATAGAAAACTCCTGTGTATTCGGCAAAACGTAAACTATAGTTTACGTTTATGTTCGGCTCCATTTCAAACTCGGCTGCATGGACGAACGTGCGAAACAGATTCTTGGCAGGCGGGTCGAAGAGACACGCAGGGACCTTGGTATCTCCAAGGTTGATTTTTGTGTGGCGACAGGAATCAGCCGACCCTACCTCGACCGAATCGAAGATGGAACGGCAAATTTCACGCTCAAGGTTCTATTTAAGATCGCACCCGCACTCGGCATGACGGTGTCAGAACTTCTCGAGGGTATCGAATAGGGGATACCCGTCGACAACTGAATTACGCCATCGGGATGCGGTCGTGGTTGACTTGGCTGTAGAACAGGCGCTGAATCTCAGCCGCATCGCGTGACTGGCCGAGTGCCCACATGGTTTTTGCCACGAGCGTCTCGGTGGTCATATCATCGCCGCGCAGAATGCCCGGATGATCGGCGTAAGCGCGGCCGACCTCATAAACACCCAGATCGAGGCCCTCTTCGGGGACCTGCGTGGTCATAACGACGGTGCGGCCCGAATCGACCCAGCGGAAAATCGCCTTCTGGAACGACTCGCCGGACTCGCCAAACTCGGGAATACCGCCAATGCCAAAGGTCTCAAGAATTACAGCATCGTAGCTATCGGCTAGGGCGTCCAGGATGCCCGGGTTCACGCCGGGTGTCAGCTTAAGGACAAACACACGCGGGTCGATACTGTCGTAGAAACGCACCGGGCTCTCATTCTGGTGAGTGCCGTGAAGCCCGTTGCGCACGATACGGTCATTGCGGATGTAGGCAATGGGCGGATAGTTGACGCTAATGAATGCGTTGAAGCTCATGGTGCGCTGCTTGCGGGCGCGCGTACCGGCAATGGCGACGCCGCCAAACACAATCGACACATCGTGCGAATGCTCGTCGAGTGCATAGAGCAGGCTCTGGTACAGGTTGAGCTTGGCGTCGGTAAAGGGATTGCCCATGGGCTTTTGCGAGCCGGTGAGCACGATGGGCTTGGGGCTGTCCTGAATCAGGTAGGAAAGCGCTGCTGCGGTGTAGCTCATGGTGTCAGTGCCGTGCAGAATCACGAAGCCGTCGTGGTCGGCATAACCCTCGACAATGACGTCGCGGATACGCATCCAGTCGCTCGGGCGCATGTTGGTGCTGTCGATGTTCATGGGCTGCACGACGTCGAGCTCGCAGAGCCCCGAGATCTCGGGGACGCTCTGGGCGAGCTCCTCACCGGTCAGGGCGGGGGAGAGGCCGTTGCCGTCCTCGGTCGATGCGATGGTGCCGCCCGTGGCGATGAGAAGGATGCGCTTCATGCTGGTATTCCTATCGTATTTGCCGCCGCAGAGGCGGAGTCGTTCGGCAGTATTGTGGCACAGGGCGTCCAATGTTCAAACGTATTACATCATCTGTAACGTTTGAAAACACTTCAATTGCCGTCAAATAGGGGCCCAGGTCGTGCGTTTGCCGTGCGCTGATGGCTGCGAGGGGCGAGAAACCCCATATAACGTGTACACTATGGAGGTTATTTTCGTTCATTCACGCGGGTGGGCACCGGCTCCCCGCCAACAAGAGGGGGAACCATGGATCAAAAGGCTTCCGCAAAGGTCCTCGTACTCGACTTTGGTGCGCAGTACGGTCAGCTCATTGCCCGTCGCGTCCGCGACCTCAACGTGTATTCCGAGATCGTCCCCTGCGACATCTCGGCCGACGAGATTCGCGAGATGAACGCCTCTGCGCTCATCCTTTCCGGCGGCCCGGCTTCCGTGTATGCCGAGGACGCTCCGTCTATCGATCCCGCCATCTTTGACCTGGGCCTTCCCGTCCTGGGCTTTTGCTACGGCCATCAGATCACGGCCGTGACGCTCGGCGGCAAGGTCGGCCACTCCGAGGTGGGCGAGTACGGCCGCGCCACCATCACGCGCACGGCCGGCGCCAAGCTCTTTAACTCCACGCCTATGGAGCAGACCGTGTGGATGAGCCACCGCGACGCCGTTTCCGAGGTGCCCGAGGGCTTTACCGTTACCGCCAGCACCGACGTGTGCCCGGTTGCCGCCATGGAGTGCGTCGAGCGCAAGATTTTCACCACTCAGTTCCACCCCGAGGTCAAGCACTCCGAGTACGGTCAGCAGCTGCTGAGCAATTTCCTGTTTGAGATCTGCGGCCTGGAGCCCAACTGGAGCATGGACAACCTGGTCGAGACCATGACGGCCGAGTTCCGCGAGAAGGTCGGCAACGACCGCGTGATTCTGGCCCTGTCCGGCGGCGTCGACTCCTCCGTCGTGGCTGCGCTGGGTGCTCGTGCCGTAGGTAAGCAGATGACCTGCGTGTTCATCAACCACGGCCTGCTGCGCAAGGGCGAGCCCGAGCAGGTGGAGGAGGTCTTCACCAAGCAGTTTGACGTCGACTTTATCCACGTCCACGCCGAGGACCGTTATGCCGAGCTTCTGGCCGGCGTGACCGAGCCCGAGGAGAAGCGCCGCATCATCGGTACGCAGTTCTGGAAAGAGTTCTTCGCCGTGGCGCAGCAGCTCGAGACCGATGGCAAGCCGGTCAAGTACCTGGCTCAGGGCACTATCTACCCCGACATCATCGAGTCCGGAGCTCGCAAGACGGGCGGCAAGACGGCCACCATCAAGAGCCACCACAACCTGATCCCGTTCCCCGAGGGCGTGCACTTCGACCTTATTGAGCCGCTCGACCACTTCTTTAAGGACGAGGTCCGCGCACTTGGTCTGGCGCTGGGCCTGCCGGGCCACATCGTGTTCCGCCAGCCTTTCCCGGGCCCGGGTCTTGCCATCCGCATCATTGGTGCGGTCGACAAGGAGAAGCTCGAAATCCTCAAGAACGCCGACGCCATCGTGCGCGAGGAGCTCGACGCCTACAACCAGCGTCTGTTTGAGCAGACCGGCGAGCGCAACTCCGAGCACAGCTGCTGGCAGTACTTTGCGGTCCTGCCCGACATTAAGTCCGTCGGTGTTATGGGCGACGAGCGCACCTACCAGCGCCCGATCATCCTGCGCGCCGTTGAGTCCAGCGATGCCATGACCGCCGACTGGGCCAAGCTGCCCTACGACGTGCTTGCCCGCATCTCCGGCCGCATCGTTGCCGAGGTCCCCGGCGCCAACCGCGTCTGCTACGACATCACGTCCAAGCCGCCCGCGACCATCGAGTGGGAGTAAACGATATTCGTTGATTTCAAGCCTCTGACCTGCGAAAACAGGTCGGGGGCTTCTTATTTTGCAACCTCTGTGCAACCTTTGCGGTTTCGCGCCCCGTGAACAGGGGACGTAGCACTGTTCACGTCTGGGCCCATGTCGGCACCGATCAATGCCCGCGCTGCTTCTGCTTGCGCTTCAGCTTCCGCTGCTCGAAGCACGTCGCCCGGGATTCCTCGCCAGAGGAGAACTGACCGTTCCTTGCGAAACCGCGAGACCAGCTATATCCGCTTGTTGCGGGCTTGCTTGAGCCAGCTCCTCTTGAAAGAGCCTATACCTCCGAAGAACTTGTTGTACGTCTCACCGTTCTCCTTGGCCTCGTACTTGACCAAGGCAAGTTCGATAGTGTAGAGGTAATCCGCCACTTGCTCGAGGCGGTAGTCGGTCATCGAGGCCTTGCGGCGTCGGACGACCCCTTTTGAGAGGACCTTGCCCACCGAGTCGTCTCGCCCGCGGAACAGAAGGAGCGCATCCTCGCGACCTTCGGCGACCTGTGCTGCGAGATGGAGGGCTGCACCATCGCGCAGGGCCCTTTCCAAAGCGAAGTGTCGAGCCGAAGTGTTGAGCGTCGGCCCTGAATGCTCAATGGCCGTTGTTTTCTGCCCCTCAAGTGGTGAACTTCTCCTCGGGGCTGTTGATTCCCCCACGCGCCCCCTTCCGTTCTCTGTGTTCCCCTTATACTCCTTGTACAAGGAGGTAAGAAGTCATGGACAAGACCGCACAGGACAGCTTGACAAAGAAGCCCGTTGACATGAGGGACAGGATTCTCGAGCATCTCGAGGCCCTCACCTCTGCCGTCTCGCTCGACGACCTTGCCCGTCTGTCCACCTCCGACATCGCCGAGACGCTCATCATCTCCAGGAGCCTGGCGAGCCAGTACCTCAACGACCTTGTTCGCGCCGGCCTTGTGGTTAAGGTGGCGGGCAGGCCTGTCCGTTATTTTCATCGCCGCGCGTTCCAGAAGCGTTTTCAGGTAAAGCTCTCTGCAAGCGAGTACGCCTCGCTCGCCGACCTCATCCAGGCGACGGGAATCGCCGATCACCGTGACTTCGCGCGTGCCGTGGGCTTCGACCTGAGCCTCAGCTCCGTTGTCGAGCAGTGCAAGGCTGCGGTTCAGTACCCTCCGTTTGGCCTACCCATCCTCTTGAGCGGCGGCGTGGGTGTCGGTAAGTCTTTCCTTTCTCGCCTTGTGTACGAGTACGGCAAGAACCAGGGCTTGCTGTCCCGCGACTCCTCCTATGTGCGCATCGACTGCGCCGGGGTCCCGGACGCCGCCTCGTTCAACGGGCTTCTTGACGAGTCGATCGCGAAATCGCGCGGGGGTGTGGTTTTTGTCAACGGCATCGAGGCACTCTCTCCCTCTGCGATGGAGCACTGCCTTGCGACGGCCCTCGGGCTCGATGCCTCCCAGGATGCGCCGCGCGCTCGCCTCGTTCTTTCGACGACGCTTTCCGCCGATGACCTGAAGGTTTCCTCGGCCTACAGCAAAATGCCCATCTGTGCCCGCGTCCCCTCACTCAAGGAGCGGACCCCCGAGGAGCGCGAGGATCTCATCTTGAGCTTCCTGCGCAGCGAGGGGTGCCGAATCGGTTCTGATGTGAAGATCAGCCGCGGCGCATACCGTTGCCTCGTGAACGCGGACTTTTCCGATAACATCGCCGGCTTGCGCGCCTGCGTGACGAACTGCTGCGCCAAAGCGTTCCTCAATCGCGAGGGCGACTACGTCGTCGTTCGCCCGTATCTTCTTCCCAGCGGGCTCCTCTCCTCCGCGCAGATCGATCAACAGCCCGACGATGGCGTTCTGATCGACGCGTCCCTGGATGCCGCCGAGAGCACAGGGCCGGTCGAGCAGGCGCTCGATGCCCTGTGCTCTCTCGATGAGCGATTCTGCGCCGGGGAGCTCTCTGTCTCCGAGCTCGTCTCGCAAGCTGTCTCCGCTGTGCGCGGCGTTGAGGATCACTTGATCTTCGGCCGCGGCGTTACCTCCTCGAGGTCGCGCGCCTTCGAGCGCATCGTGGGCGCGGTCCTTGCCGACGCAGGCTCTTCTTATGGCATCGAGCTTTCGAGGAAGGTCGCTTTTCTACTGGCCCAGGAGATTTGCCTGCAGTTGTGGCCGGGCATCGGCCTGGCTAAGCGAAAGTCTGCCTGTGCGGAGCAAATCTCCCATCTCCTCGGTGCCGTGACCTCCGAATTACCGTTTGCCTCGAGCGTCTCCGATCAGGTCGCCGCAGACGTGGAAGGGGCGCTGGGCATCTCGCTCGATCACTTCACGAAGACGCTTCTGACGCTGTGCGTCGCATCGGAGTCTCGCGATGCGAAGGCCCTTCGGACGCTCTGCGTCATCTTGTCCCACGGCTACTCAACGGCGACGAGCATCGCCGACGCGGCGAACCGTATGCTCGGCATGCATGTGTACGAGGCTGTCGACATGCCCTACGACCAGCAGCTGAAGGACATCGTCGGTCCGCTCCAGCGCCTCGTCGACCGCCATTCCTACTGCACCGGGGTCGTGTTCCTCGTCGACATGGGCTCCTTGGAGGAGGCCTATAAGGCCCTCGAGAACGTTACCGACTCCACTATCGGCGTGGTGAACAACGTCTCTACCGGTCTTGCGCTCGAGATCGGGGTCGGGCTGCTCGGCGGCAAGTCCATCGCCGAGGTTCTTGGCGATGCGACCGCCGCGTGCGTGACGCACTGCAAGGTGATCGAGCGCGTCAACCGTGAGGACGCCATCGTCTTCTGCTCCGAGTCCGGGGTCGACGCCGCGGAGAGGATACGCCAGCTCGTCTCGCAGAGCCTCCCGCGCACCATAGGCGCGCGCCTGCTCACGAGGCCCTTCAAGCAGCTCGTCGCGAACGGGTCGAACGACGCCGTTTTCTCCGAGCACCGCGTCTGCGCCGTCATCGGCACGGGAGACCCCGGGGTCGCCTCCGTCCCCTTCGTCGCCCTCGAGGACATCATGTCGACGGCGTCCGCCTCTAAGGTTGATGCCGTGTTCGGCAGGTGGCTTGACGCTTCCGAGCTCTCTTCTTTCCACGAGAAGCTGCTCTCGAACATGACGCTGCAGAACGTCATCCGCTCCATCACCATCCTCGACCCGGAGCGGCTATTCCATGAGATCGAGAGCGCCGTGCACGAGCTTCAGCGCAGGACAGGCGAGAAGATCGGCAGTAACGCCATCATTGGGCTCTACGTTCACCTCTGCTGTCTCGTCGAGCGCCTTGTTACCAGAAACCCCATTGAGACCTACGTTGGCCAGGACCGCTTCGAGGAGGAACGCGCCGATTTCATCGAGTCCTTCAGGCAGAGCTTCTCGAGCATCTCGACGCGCTATCGCGTAGAGGTTCCCGTAAGCGAGATCGCATATGTCTTCGACTACATAAGCGTGAGCGCCGCCCCGGCGCGAGAAGAGCGCCTCGGCTCCTCGGACCTCCTGCTCGACGAGTGACCTTCCCCGCGCCGCCGCAAGCTGACCGCGCGTCCTCAATAATCCGATAACCCCTTGCCCGGCGCGAATCCGGATAGCGCCGAGGCAGTACCGAACGTAAAACTTCATTTGATAGGAGCAAACATGAGTGTTGTTATGGCACGAATCGACAATCGCCTGCTTCACGGCATCATCGTGACGCAGTGGGCCCCGGTGTCGGGCGCGACCCGAGTCATGGTCATCGACGACAAGGTCGCCGGCGACGAGGTCCTGAAGTCCACCATGAGGATGGCGCGCCCCGCGGGCATGGCCGTCTCGATTATCTCCGAGGAGACCGCGCTCAAGAACTTCGCGGCGGGCAAGTACAACCGCGAGAAGGTCTTTGTCATCGCCAAGGAGCCCGAGACGATCCTTCACCTGGTCGAGTCGGGCATCGAGCTCCCGTCGCTGATCGTCGGCGGCTCTCTTGTCAAGGAGGACGGCGTCCAGCTCACCCAGCGCGCCTATGCCTCCGCCGAGAACGTCCAGAGCTACAAGGCGCTCATCGCCCGCGGCGTCAAGGTGACGGCACAGT
The DNA here is from genome assembly GCA_934675795.1 of uncultured Collinsella sp. Lineage (GTDB taxonomy): Bacteria > Actinomycetota > Coriobacteriia > Coriobacteriales > Coriobacteriaceae > Collinsella. The sequence goes on along the minus strand of CAKURW010000023.1, from coordinate 9,191 downwards.
TCGTGCCCGCCGACAAGCCCGTCTCCGTCGCCGACCTCATCTAAGGAGGGATCATGGTCAACTTCACTATTCTGCAGGTCGTCCTTTTGACCCTGCTTGCCTTCATCAAGCACGTGGACTACTACGGCATCCCGATGATCTTCGTCAACTATGCCGTCTTCTGGGGCCTTATCACCGGCGTCGTCATGGGCGACTGGCAGACCGGCCTCGTCATCGGCGGCACCATCCAGCTCATGCAGCTCGGCGTCGCGGGCTTCGGCGGCTCGTCGATTCCCGACTACGGCACGATGGCCATCATCGCCACCGCCTACGGCGTGACCCTGGGCGCGGACACGGGCCTCGCCATCGGCCTGCCGGTCGGCATGCTCGGCATCCAGCTCGACGTCATCGTCAAGATCCTCAACGGCTTCGTCGTCGAGAAGTCCCAGAAGTTCTGCAACGAGGGTAAGTTCAATCAGATGAACGCCATCCTGTGGGTCTGCCCCGCGCTCTTCGGCCTGTGCGCCGCCCTGCCCGTCTTTGTCTCCGTGACGCTCGGCCAGCCCGCCGTCAACTGGCTCCTCGAGGTCATGCCTCAGTGGTTCCTCTCCGGCCTCACCCTCGCCGGCAAGATGCTCCCGGCCATCGGTATCGCCATGCTGCTCCGCTACATGCCCACCGGCAAGTACTTCCAGTACCTGCTCGTCGGCTTCTTCCTCTCGGCCTTCCTGAACGTGCCCATCATCGGCGCCGCCATCGTCGGCGTTGCCCTCGCGATCGCGTTCTACCAGCGTGCCGAGAGGGACACCGAGCTCGCCGCCCACGCTTCCGCAGACGCCTTCATCGGAGAGGATGAGTAACCATGGAAAACGAGAACATCACCGCCGTCGCCGAGGGCAAGTCCTCCGGCTACAAGGTCACCAAGAAGGATCTGCGCAACGCGAACTGGCGCTGGCTCATGAGCGTGTGCACCTTCAACTACCAGACCCAGCAGGGCGCCTCAGTCGCCTACGCCCTCTCGCCGGTCCTGAGGAAGATCTACACGAACGACGAGGACTATAAGCAAGCGCTCAACAACCACTTCCGCTACTACAATACCCAGCCTTGGCTCGCCGCCATCATCCTTGGCGCCTGCGTGGCCATGGAGGAACGCGACGGCCTAGCGGCGGCGGACGCCGTCCAAGACCTGAAGATCGGCACCATGGGACCGCTCGCCGGCGTCGGCGACTCCCTGCTCATGACCATGATCCCGACCATCATGGGCTCCATCGCCGCCTACATGGCCATCGAGGGCAACCCCGTGGGAGCCGGCATCTGGTTCGCGCTCATCCTGGCCATCTTCTGGGTCCGCATGCACGCCCTCGAGTTCGGCTACAAGCAGGGCGTGAAGCTCGTCACCGACTTCAGCGAGAAGCTTCCCAACCTCACTGCCGCCGCCTCCGTGCTCGGCCTCACCGTGGTCGGCTGCCTCATCGCCTCGGTCATCGGCGTCACCTGCCCGATTAGCTTCAGCTTCGGCGACGTCTCGATGGAGATTCAGCCGCTGCTCGACAAGATCCTGCCTGCCATGATCCCCGCCGCCATCACGGGAAGCGCGTATTACCTTCTTACCAAGAAGAACGCGAGCATGACGGTCCTCATCCTCGTGGTGATCGTCCTCGCGATGGTCGCCTCCGCCGCTGGCATCCTCGCTTAGCTTCGACCCAAGAGATTGGTGAATCAATGAGAAAGATAGTTGTGGCGAGCCATTCCCTTCTCGCCCAGGGCTTCAAGGACACCCTCGAGTTCCTTACGGGTAAGAGCGACGCCGTCAACGCCGTGTGCGCCTACGTGAACGACAACGGCGAGGGGCTCGATGCGGCGGTCGAGGCGGCTCTTTCGGGCACTGACGAGGTCGTCGTCCTCACCGACGCGCTCGGCGGCAGCGTGAACCAGCGCTTCTCCCGCTTCGCCTCCGACCGGATCCACGTGATCGCGGGTGTCAACCTCCCGCTCGCCATGACGGTCGCGCTCGCGCGCCCCGACGAGAAACTCGACTTCGACGCCCTCGTCGACGAGGCGCGCCAGCAGATCGTCTACGTGAACGGTGCCAGTTCCGCCGAGTGCGAAGACGACGAATAGAGGAGGTCGACGATGAGAGAGTTCCTTAAGGACGTGTGGATGCACGGCGGTGAGGAAAGCCGCGCCATCACCCCCGAGAACATCACGGGCGAGAAGGGCCGTGCCGCCATGTCGGCCAGCCACCTCGGCGTCGGCCGCAAGGGCTCGTGCTGCGTGCCCCTTGAGTCCGGCGAGACCATCACGCTCGCGGACATCGAGGGCCCCGGCATCATCCGCCACATCTGGATGACCGTCCCCGACAAGACCGCCGCCGGCAGCTTCGTCATGCGCGACCTCGTGCTGCGCTTCTACTGGGACGACGAGGAGACCCCCTCGGTCGAGTGCCCTGTCGGCGACTTCTTCTGCAACGGCTTCGGTGAGCGCGCCATCGTCAACTCGATGCCCATCTGCGTGAACCCGACGGGCGGCATGAACTGCTACTTCGAGATGCCTTTCAGGAAGCACGCCAAGGTCACGCTTACGAGCGAGCACCCCGGGTTCATTAAGTACATCTTCTACACGTTCAACTACGCGCTCACCGACGTGCCGGACGACGCCATGTACTTCCACGCCCGTTTTAACCGCGAGCGCAGCACCCGCAGGGGCGTCGACTACACCGTGCTCGACGGCGTGCGCGGTAAGGGCTACTACGTCGGCACCTACATGGCCCTGTGCGCCCTGGAGCGCTATTGGTGGGGCGAGGGCGAGATGAAGTTCTTCCTCGACGGCGACGAGGAGTTCCCCACGGTCACCTCGACGGGAGCCGAGGACTACTTCGGCGGTGCCTGGGCCTTCCTCGACAGGCCGCCCCACGCGCTGCCCGAGGCGCAGTGCTTCAACACGCTGTTCGCCGGCTACCCGTACCGCTCGACGCGCGACGCCACGCGCGACCGCTTCAGCGCGGGCAAGCCGAACCCGAACCCGATGCTCGCGACCAACGACGACGCGCTGCCCAGGCATGGCCTCTACAGGTGGCACCTTCCCGACCCGATCTCGTTCAAGGAGGACCTGCGCGTGACGTTCCAGGACCTCGGCAACGACGACATCAAGCTCTACGAGCGCGAGGACGACATCTCCACCGTCGCCTACTGGTACCAAAGCGAGCCGCACGCCGTGCTCGCCCCGTTTGCCGCAAGGCAGGACCGCGTGCCCAGGTAGGGTCGCCTCGAAACAAGCCAACGTTATGGGCGCCCGCGGTTGACCATGACTGCGGGCGTCCCTTTGTAAGGAGGATCACATGAGCGAAAAGCAAATGAGGCTCGGCGCCCTCGAGGCCGGCGGGACCAAGATGGTCTGTGCCGTGGTGTCCGGCGACGGCGAGGTCCTCGACCGTATGGAGACCCCGACGCTTATGCCCGCCGAGACTGTCCCACAAATGGTCGAGTGGTTCACCGCCCGTGATGTGAACGCGTTGGGCATCGGCGCCTTCGGCCCGACCTGCGTCGACCCCAACGATGAGCGCTACGGTTCCATCCTTCAGACGCCCAAGCTCGCGTGGCGAGGCTATGGTCTTCGCGCCGCGTTCGCCGACGCCCTCGGGATTCCGGTGGCCTACGACACGGACGTGAACGTTGCCTGCCTCGGCGAAGTAGTCTTCGGCTGCTGCAAGGGGCTCGAGGACGCCGTCTACGTGACCATCGGCACCGGCGTGGGCGCGGGCGTCATGTGCGCGGGCAGGCTCCTTCACGGCATGCTGCACCCCGAGGCCGGCCACATGCTGGTAAGGACCCGTCCCACCGAGGAGGGACGCTGCGTCTGCCCGAGCCACGCGAGCTGTCTCGAGGGCCTCGCCTCCGGCCCCGCCATCGCCGCGCGCTGGGGAAACCCCGCGGCCGAGCTCGCGGACAACGCTGAGGTGTGGGCGCTCGAGGGGGATTATCTGGGGCAGATGTGCGCGAACCTCGTGCTCATGTACTCGCCTCGCCGTATCGTCCTCGGCGGCGGCGTGATGCACCAGGAGCAGCTCTACGGCATCGTCCGCAAGAAGACCCTCGAATATCTGGGTGGCTACATCCAGACCGCCGAGCTTAAGGACATAGAGAGCTACATCTGCGCCCCGGGCTGCGGCGGCGACCAAGGAATCCTTGGCGCGGCCGAGCTGGCAAGAAGGGCGCTCGCGTAACTTGCGCTCTCTCCGCCATACAACGCGTTAAGAAAAGACGAGCGCTTCTTGCCAATTGGGCGGCAAGAAGTGCTCGTCTTTTGCATTTTTTGCCTCTCAAAATCTTATTTTCACGATTTGCATTTTCATCCCGTTGTCACCGACCCTTGCGAGAAACCGGAAAAAGCCGCTGACGGAAGGGTCTCTCAAATCGTTGTAACCCAGCATATAGCCGCGACTTGTGACCTGCAGACGGCTGTCCCACGCGCCGATTTCCTTGGCGGCATCCGAAACCGCAAAATATGCCCCAACATCCTTGATTTTTGCAGTCTTAAGCCATGTTTTTGCGATCATCTTTACTGCCGTCCGATTGGCAGCATCAAAGATCAGCACACCGCCGGGGAAAGCGTCCGCCATCTCCCGCACCAGTTCCCGGACCTGCTGGGTCAGAAAGTAATAGAACACCCCGGAGGCAAAGAACACCGCCCCGCCGGAGGCATCGATTTTGCCAAACCATGCGGTGTCTTTCAGATCGCAGGGGATATTTTGTTCTCGATCCCCGGCGGGCAGTAGCTGCTGCCGCAAGGCGATCACATCCGGGAAGTCCAGATTGTAGATCTTGCATCTACCGTTGTCGCAGGTTCTGCCGGTGTTGTCCAGCCCACAGCCCAGATTGACCACCGCCGCATTGGGGTGGCCTTTCAGGTAATCCCGCACCTCAAAAGCAAGATCACTCTGCCGCATGGCCACCTCTAGCGCACCAAAGCGCTGTATCAGGCTGCGGGAGTTTTTCTCTGCCTCTGAAAAGTCGTAGTCGATCTGGTCGAGCAGACGAACCGCTGTTTCATCCCTGTAAAGGTTCGGGTACAGCTCCGTACACAGCTTCCGGGAATACAGCGGGAGGATCAGCGTCTCCTGCACGGTGTTTTTCTCGATTTTACATTTCATAGGTCCCTTCCTCAGTGAATAAAAACTGTCGTAATTGCCGCCAGCACAGCCGCTATGGCCGTCATGCCTATCGCCATGTGCGGGCATTTTTTCAGCAGCCGTTTTATGTTCGCCCCGCCGCCGCAGCCGCAATCCAGCACCTTGGCATTTGGCGCAAGTCGTAGAAACTGAAGTCCCCACCGCGCCACAGGGCTGTGGCCCATATTCATCATGGCAACCATAAGTTTTCCGCCGGGGCCCACGGGCTTGCGGGTGTTTTCAAAGAACGACATCTGGCCCCTCCGATTTCATGCATTCCGCATAGGTCAACGGGAACGAGGCCTTCAGCACCGCGCTTTTCTGCACCGCCCAGCCGTTTTGACGCAGGAAACGCAGGTATTCCTCGCTCGTCCACCTGCTGTGGAGGGGGAATCCCGCCATACTCATGAAAAAGGCTTTTGCCTTGCCGGAAACCGAGCTCCCCGCGTGGGTGAAGGTTGGCGCGATGAGCACGCCGTCGTCCTTCAGCACCCGCCTGATTTCTTGCAGGGCCTTTTCCGGATGCGGCACTATGTGAAGCGCGTTGGACGCGATCACCACATCAAAGGACTTCTGTGCATAGGGCAGGCGGAACATATCTTGTACGGAAAAGTGCAGCTTTGCGGATTGATTGTCCCGCTTTGCTTCAAGGATCATCTTTGCAGAAGCGTCCGTAGCCTCGATGTGCGCCGCCGCATTCACGATGCTCTTTGCGATAAGCCCCGTGCCGGTGGCAACCTCCAGTACGGTTTTTGCTTTCACCACCGGCCTGATCAGCTCATACATCTTCTCATACGCCGCCCGGTCCTTTCGCATGAAACGGTCGTACCGACCGGCATTCTTGTCCCAGAAGCCCTTGCGTCCATGCATGGCTGTCGCCCCCAAACAGTTAGAGCCATCTAACTATAACACGCGAATCGTGCAGTAAGTCCTTGTGTCCGTTCATGAGAGGCTCGGAGTGAAACGGAATGTTGGGGAGGTCAGCCCTGGCGAGCTTGGTCTCATAGCCCGTGACCGCCTCGGCGATGCTGTCTGCCTGGTCGTGAAAGACGAGTGTGAGCAGATAGTAGCGAGCTTTGCCGCCGCGGTCGCCGCTCTCGTCGACGAAGATGTTGAGCTCCTTGGCCAATGGGGATTCCTAATGGAATGGATAAAAAAATAGCCGGGGGACTCTCCCGGCACTTGGAAGTAGCTCAATGGGCCACCAATAACCTTATAGCATGCTCTGACGGTAAGTGCAGGGGGGCGAGCCGGTACATGGCGTCGCGGCTGATGCGCAGCATCGCGCACGCCTCGTCGGCGCCGAATATCGCGTTGGTCGATGCGATGAGCCTCACCTGGCTCCTGCTAATGCTCTTGGTCATGGTCGTCCTCGAGCTCCTTTCGTCTCGAGGCTCCCTCGCGTGCCCGGCCGCGGGCGGCTCCCGGGGCGGTCGCCGCAGTCATTTGCGACGTGCTTGAGGCGGAGGCATCCGATCAGGCCGGCCATGCGTCCTGGGTCGCCAACATCCGTGAAGCGGCGGACGAGATGGCGACTCGCATCGCCGACATGCTCATGCACATGGGCGGCGACTAGCCAGGGCGATCCCCGCAACGGGCATTATTATCCGGGAAGCGTTTGGTTGCGAGGCATGCCAGTGTGAGGGCCTGATTCGTCAGGCCCCGCACAGGGGGACCGCGATGGTGGCCACCGCGCCGCCCGAGGGGCTGTTGGCGAGCGAGACGGAGCCCCCGTGGGCGCTCGCGGCCTCGGAGGCGGCGTGGAGGCCGAGCCCGTAGTGGCGTCCTCCGTCGCGCGAGGAGCGGGAGGAGTCGTCTGTGAAGAGGCGCTCGCAGCCGCGTTCGAGGGCGGCGGGAGAGAAGCCCGGTCCGTCGTCGGCCACCTCGATGACGAGGTGGCCGCCCTCGACGTCGCAGGAGACCGCCACGCGCGAGCGCGCGTGCTCGGCGGCGTTGGCCACGAGGTTCGCGGCGGCTCGCGCCAGGACGGTTCGGTCGAGCGGGGCCTCGGGCGCGCCCGCGACAGCGGGGCCCGTGGCCGCGTCGAGCGTCACGCCTCGCGCCCGGGCGATCTGGGCGGCCTCGGCGAGGACCTGCTCGCAGAGCTCGGCCGGCCGCATGGGGGCCCTCTCCGCCCCGCCGGACCCGCGCGAGGCCTCGATGAGCAGGCGCACGTAGCCGTCGAGCCTTTCGACACTGCCGGCTATGTCGCGCGCGGCGGCCGCGAGGTCGGCGTCTTTCTCGTCTTCCAGCTCCTCCGCCACGAAGTCGGCGTTGGCGCGCAGCACGGTGAGCGGCGTCTTGAGGTCGTGGGCGAGCGACGCCACCTGCTCGCGCTGCCCCCGCTCCGCGGCCCAGCGGGCCTCGAGCGACTCGGCGAGGGAGGTCCGCATGGCGTCCATCGCGGCGAGGACGTCGTTCACCTCGCGCACGTTGGTGCTGCCGACCGCGAAGTCGAGATCCCCCGCGCCGACGCGCCCCGCCGCCTCCGCGAGCGGCGCCATCTTGCGCGAGATCACGCGGCTCGCACGGCGCGCCACGAGCGCGAGCGCGAGCGCGCTTCCCGCAGCGGCGCCGACGAGCATGAGGTTCTGCGGGTTGGGAAGCAGGCCGGCGAGGTCGCGCGAGACCCACTGCGGCAGGTACTCGCTGACGAGTGCGCAGGCCCCGCCGCCCTTGAGCGGGAACGCGGCGTAGGTGAGGCCCGAGCCCCCGCCCTCGATCTCCACTGTGCCCGGATCCGCGGCGAGTGCCGCACGGGCCATTTCCGTCGCGTCCTCGAGCCGCGTGCCCTCGAGGTCTGTCATCAGCACGTATCCGTCCTTGCTCAGGATGAGGTAGCGGTACGCCGTCGGCACGTCCTGCTGCCCGCAGACGCCGTCGCGTGCCAGGCCCTCCGCGACCTCGCGCGCATTGGCCGGCCCCCAGCTTGCCTCGTAGACGAAGCCCGCGTTGATCGCCGCGGAGAGCGCCATGAACGAGGCGAGCCACGCCGTGGCGACCGCCGCGAACGCGTAGGCGAAGTAGCGCGCGATGACGAAGGAGAGCGGCATGCCCCCGCGACCTCGCGCCCCGGTCCTCAGAGCTGCCACTTGTACCCCATCCCCCAGACGGTCGCGATCGGATCGGCGCCGGCCTCGGAGAGTTTCCTCCGGGCGCGGCTGACCTGCATGGATATGGCCGCGTCGTCGGCGTCGCTCTCCCAGCCGAGCACCGCCTCGCGTATCTGCGCGCGGCTCATGACCTGCCCGGGGTGGCGGGCGAGGTACTCGCAGATGGCGTACTCGGTGGGCGTGAGCGGCACGGCCTCGCCGCCCACGGCGAGGCCGCGCGCCCCGAGGTCGATCCGCACCTCCCCGAAGGAGAGGGCGTGCGAGCGCGGCCGGCGCTCACGGCGCAGATGGGCCGCGACCTTGGCGCGCAGCTCCGCGGCCCCGAAGGGCTTGCGGACGTAGTCGTCGGCGCCCAGGCCGTAGCCGGCCACGGCGTCCTCCTCGGCCACGCGCGCGGTCAGGAAGACGATGGGCCCGTCGAAGTCCGGGCGGATCTGCCGCACGAGCTCGAAGCCGTCGAGCCCCGGCATCATGACGTCGCAGAGCACGAGGTCGAAGCGCGAGAGGTCCATCCCCGGGACCGCCGTCGGGTCCGCTGCCCTGACGACCTCATGGCCGTCGCGGCCGAGGACGCGCGCGAGCGCGTCGAGGATCGCCCGCTCATCATCAACTGCCAGTATCCTCGCCATGTTCGACCTCCTGAAACTCCCGTCGGCATTGTACTTGCGCCGCGCTCAGCGGTCCAGAGCCCCGCGCGCAGCCGCGGGTGCCTCGGCCGCGTTGCACGCGCGGTAGCGCACGCCCGAGCCGCCGCGCGCCTCGATCTCGAGCCAACCCTCGCCGTTGGACTCCCGTCCGAAGAAGATGAGCTGGAGCTCTCGGATATTGCCCCTGTCGTCCGCCGCGTCCACCAGGTAGACGTAGTTTGCCCCCGCCCCGGTGGCGTCGGCGTAGGAGCTCGCGTGGCTGCCGGGCTCGGGCGCGGGCGCCCA
>CAKURW010000022.1 GCA_934675795.1 uncultured Collinsella sp. | reverse complement strand
GCGCGAGACATTTGCGCCATGGTCTCGGGCGTACGAAGCGGCTCGCCCATATACGCCTGAACGCTCACGACGAGCTTACCCTTCAGGGATTGAATCAAAGGATCGACGGTCATAAGGCTGCAACCTTTCTTAGAACAGCCTCCCGAGGCCTGTTGTCTCGGGAGGCTCCTACAGCAGATACTTTTACTTCAACGAGGCAAGAAGATGCTCGGCGGCACCGATGAGCGGAGCATCGCCCTCCAGAGAACCGATGAGGATCGGCGTGTCCTGAAGCGGATCGAGCGCCTGGCTGGCATAGCCCTCGTGCACCGAATCCTTCCACGTCTGCGAACGCCAATCGGGACCTTGGTGAATCACGCCGCCCGAAAGCACGATGACCTCAGGGTCCAGGATGTTAGCGAGCGAGCCCAAGCTGGCCCCCAGCGCAAAGCCGGCGTCATGGATGACCTCGGTCGCCTTTGCGTCGCCCGCACGGCACAGGTCGTTCACATCGCGACCGACCGAAGGACGGCTGGGGTCGACGCGGCCAAAACGTTCATCGTACATTCGACCAATGGAAGTGCCCGAAGCAACCGACTCCAGATGGCCGGAACGCCCGCAGGCGCAGGGAATGCCGGCGGCAGCCGAGCACTCGATGTGGCCCATATGGCCGGCAGCACCATGGAAACCCTGCATCACGCGGCCGTTCTCGACATATGCGCCGCCGATGCCCGTACCGATGCCAAGACACAAGACGGAGAACTTGCCCTTGCCGACGCCCCAGTGGGCCTCGCCCAGAGCATGAGCCTGCACGTCGCCTACAACGGCAACGGGAAGACCGAGGTCCTCGCGCAGGCGCGGCCCCAACTGAACGCCGGACCAGCCGGGCATGATCTCGTTGGCATACGCGATGGCGCCCGTCTTGGGATCGACGACGCCGGCGGCACCGATACCGACACCGAGGACCTCGACATCGGGATTCGCCTCGAGAGCAGCCTTGATGGACGCCTCGATACGCTGGAAGACGGCCTCGCCGCCCTCCTGGGCCTCGGTAGGAACCTCGGCCTCAAAAACGGGATGGGGCACACTACCGTCAGCCGGGTACTCCATGATGGCAGTCGCGATCTTAGTTCCGCCGATATCGACAGAGCAGACGTACTTGTTCTCCATGTCGCTCTCCTTAGGAGATAAAAACAACTACAGGAAATGAAGGCTGCGTTATCGCCGCAGCTTGGTAAAGGTTTCCCGGGTGCCCGAGGTTGGGGTGAAAGCGGTCGGGCGTTGACCTAATGGGTCACGCTCGACCGCTTGAGCCCCAAGATCGGGTGCCCGGGAAAGCTTTAAAGGAGACCGTTGTCCTGAAGGACCTTCTTAATCGCCTCGACGTTCTCGCCGGTCATGGCCTTCACCGGGCGCGGCATGGTCGGGCTGTCGAAGATGCCCATGAGGTTCATAGCGGTCTTGAAGGCGCCGACGCCACCGGCATAGCCCTGGACGCCCGAGGTGACATCCCAGATGTGCGAAATCTCATTGAGGCGGTCCTGCTCGGCCTTGACGGTAGCCCAGTCACCAGCCTGAGCGGCCTTCCACTGACGCACGTAGCCCTCGGGCTCAACGTTGGCGAGACCCGGGACGGAACCGTCGGCGCCACCGAGGTAGGCGCCGTCGACAACAACCTCGTGACCGGTGAGAATGCTCATCGGATGGCCGTTCTTCTCGTTCTCCTGAACGAGGTAGCGGAACGAGATGTCATCACCCGAGGAATCCTTGACGCCGGCCAGAACGCCCTCGGCGCCGAGCTTGGCAAGGAGCTTCCAGGGGAGCTTGGTGTGAACGCAGACGGGAATGTCATAGGCAAAGATGGGCAGGTCGAGCTCCTCGTGCAGGATGCGGAAGTGCTCCTCGACCTCGGTCATGCCCTGCAGGGCATAGAACGGGCAGGTGGCGACGAGGGCATCGGCGCCCAGCTCCTGGGCGACCTTGCCGTGCTCGATCATGCGCTCGGTCTCGGTATCGATGATGCCGACCAGAACAGGCACACGGTGGTCGACGATACGAACGGCCTCGGCGATAATCTGGCGACGGCGCTCGTCGGTGGAGAAGACGACCTCGCCCGAGGATCCCAAGAAGAACAGGCCATCGACGCCGGCGTCGATCATGCGGTTGATGCTGCGCTCAAAGGAGGCAACGTCGAGCTGGTGATCTTCGGTATCGGGAACTACGACGGGAGGGATAACGCCGGTGAATTTCTGAGTTGCCACAAGAATCTCCTTAGCTGTCTGGCGGGCGACCCTATGCCACCCACTCTTGTTGGCAGTGTCCAGGCCGTCTAGGCCAAAGAACACGAGTAGAACGTTTGGTTAAAAAAGTCGACGACTTCGTTTTCGAACGCATTGATGCGCTCGTGAGCGTATTTTGCATAGATGATATGCCTCCGGTCACACTCAAGACCGTTGAATACGGCAAACTGATCCTTGGGATCGCTCACGGTATCCATAAGCGATGTGCCCATGAGCACCGATCCGCGCACCCGAGACGACAGCGCCTCGAGGCCGCCAGGAAGCGGATTGGCAACCGCCGTGCAGGCGAGGCCCCGCTCGTCCAGAGCAGAAACCGCCAGCGCGACTCCGCCGCCAAGACCCTCGCCCCATGCAAAGATGCGGTCGGGGTCCATGCCATCAAGATTGCGCGCCACCTTCGCCAGCGCGCAACCCCAACGGACGCGCTCGACAAAAGCGGGCGAAGAAATCCCCCGCTGCAGGTCGTCCGCACCAGCAACATCGTCATCCAGCGCGAGGACGGCATACCCCATGGCGGCAAATCTCGTCATGTGATGCCAGCCGCGCACAGGCCGATCGATGTCGTGGAACATCAGGCACAACGGCACACGCTCAGATACTCGGGCACGACCGACAGGCTCGATCAAACGAGCGTGAATCGCATCGTCACCGAGCTCAAAGGAGACCTCCGAGTAACGGGCGCAGGGGTTAACAAAGTCAATCGCCGTAATGGCCAGGCCTTGAATCTTAAGATTCGAAGCGCATATCTCTAAATCAGAAACATCTGCTTGGACATCACCGCGCCAGTCCCGATATTCTGCGAGCCTTGACGAAACCGTTCCAGGAATTCCCACGAGTCCGGGGACAATCAGCTCGTCAACATTGCTCTCGCACTTAGACATGAGCCTCCCCTCCCTTGCAGAAAAACGGAATGATCAGATCGTCAAAATCCTGAATCTCCTCGTGGCCAAAGCCTTCAAAGAACTCATGACGCTTTTCGCAGGTCAGGTTGTTATAGACCGCAAACTGCGTCGCTGGCGGACAGACGATATCGGCTGTGCCGGTGCCAAACAGCACGGGGCATTTGACCATAGGGGCAAAGTTCTTGGAATCGAAGTACGCCAGCTTGGCATAGGCTTCGTCAATACGAGTCGAATCCTCGTCAAACCAGTGAGACCAATAGCGCAGGCCCTCGTAGGCAATGTCATCGGCATCCAAATCCCAGACTAGGCGGAAATCTGACAGGAAGGGATAGAGGATGGCGGCACGATTAATAAGCTCGCTGTTAAGCGCACAGGTCGCAATGCCCAAACCGCCGCCCTGCGACGCGCCGTTCACAAACACACGCGCAAGATCGATGCCCTCGAGCTCGCGAACGATGCGGCACAGGATGCGAATATCTTGGTGCAAGCGGACATAGTAGAGGTTGGCCGGGTCGCCGTCGATACCGGCGACGATATGACCGGCAACCGTTGTGCCCTCAAATCCACCAATGTCCTCGGAGGGACCTCCTTGGCCGGGGCAGTCGAGGGCGATGAGTGCCATGCCCATGCCCGCAAACGACGCCTGCTCAAACCAGCTGCGGCTTGCACCCGGATACCCATGGAACTGAAGTACCAATGGCACGGGCTCGTCCGAGACGGGTTTAAGGTACTTGGCATGCAGGCGCGCGCCACACATGCCGGTATACCAGAGGTCGAAAAGCTGGCAGGTCGCGGCATCGGTGACCGATGCCGTCTCGATCGCATAGTCAAGCCCGACGGCGTCGGCCTCGGCCATGCGATCCTTCCAAAAGAGATCGAAATCTGATGGACGGGGCATGGCGCCTCGATATTCACCAAATTGATGTTGTAGCTCCTGAGCACTTGGCATGGCTCGTGAACCCAACCTTTCGAATTCGCAACGGAGGTGCGCCCGGCAAGGGAACCGGGCGCACGGGAGGGAAAGCGAGGCTACTCGCCGAGCTTGGGATGCAGCAGCGACGGCGCAGCGCCGAGCAGCATCTTGGTGTAGGGGTCCTGGGGGTGCTGGAAGACCTGCTTGGCCTCGCCCTGCTCGACGATCTTGCCGCCATTCATAACGATGATGTCGTCAGAGATATAGCGGACCGTCTGGATGTCATGGCTGATGAACACCATGGCCAGGCCGAGCTCCTTCTTAAGGTCGGTCAGCAGGTTCAGAATCTGTGCGCGGACCGAAACGTCCAGAGCCGAGGTGGGCTCGTCGGCGATGATGGCGTCGGGGTTCAGCGACAGGGCACGGGCAATTGCCACGCGCTGGCGCTGACCGCCCGAAAGCTGGCCGGGAAGAACCTCGGCGGCAGAGCTGGGCAGACCGGTGAGCTCCAAGAGTTCCTTGACGCGCTTCTCCTGCTCGGCCTCGGTACCCAAGTTGTGGACGCGCATGGGGTCGAGCAGCTGCTCGCGAACGACCATGCGGGGGTTGAGCGCCGTGGCCGGGTTCTGGAACACGACCGAGATGACGCGACCCATGTGGCGACGGTCCTCGGCGGTACGTTTGGTAACGTCCTTGCCCTTAAAGTAGACCTTGCCGCTCGTGGGGGCCTGCAGGCCGCACATGACGTTGGCGGTGGTGGACTTTCCGCAACCGGACTCGCCGACGATGCCGATGGTCTGTCCGGGCATGAGCTTAATCGTTACACCCTGGACGGCGTGAACCAGGTTGGGGTGCAGAATCGAGCCGGTACGGGTCCTAAAGGTGACGTGGACGTCATCAAGGAAGATGATCGGCTCGACGCCGTTGACTGCGGTCTCGCTCATCTACATCACCTCCGCGTGAGGGGTCAAACCATTTGCCTTGAGCACCTCGTCGGGGAGCTCGGAATAGAAGTGCTCGGTGCCGGGCACGCGCTTGAAGACCGGACGGGTGTCCAGGCCAATACGCGGATGGCTCGAGCGGGGCGCGAAGCGATCGCCCTTGGGGAAATCGCGCGGACTCGGAACGGCGCCGGGCACCTGGTGCAGGCGGCCCGAACCGCTCTCGATGGACAGAACGGAGCCCAGAAGACCGCGGGTGTACTCGTGAATCGGGTTGGTGAGCAGCTCCTTGGTGGGCGCCTGCTCGATAACCTGACCAGCGTACATAACCGTGATGTTGTGGGCGACCTCGGCGACCAGCGCCAGGTCGTGCGAAACGAAGATCATGGCAAAGCCGAGCTTGGCCTGAAGATCGTTGAGCAGCTTGATGACCTGCTTCTGGACGGTAACGTCCAGAGCGGTCGTGGGCTCGTCGCAGATGACCAGCTTGGGGTCGCGGGTAAGGGCCATAGCGATCAGAACGCGCTGACGCTGACCACCGGAAAGCTCATGCGGATAGCTCTCGAGCGTACGCTTGGGGTCGAGGCCCACGAGCTCCAGGAGCTCCTCGGCGCTACGGGTGCCGCCACGCTTGGTGAGCTGCTTCATCTGGGCGGAAATGAGCATGGAGGGGTTGAGCGAGGACAGGGCGTCCTGATAGACCATGGCGATATCGGTACCGCGCAGGCCGAACCACTCTTTCTTGCTCATCTTGAGCAGGTCGCGACCCTCCCAGAGAACCTCACCGGAAAGGTGCTCGTCATCATCGGTCAGACCCATGATGGCCAGCGTGGTGATGGACTTACCGCAGCCGGACTCGCCTACCAGGCCCATGGTCTGGCCGGGACGGACGTCAAAGTTGACGTGGTCGACGACGTTGATGTCACCGTGGTGCTCAAACTGGATGCAGAAATCGCGTACCGAAAGGATCGGCTCAACGGACTCGTCGGGCACATGGCGATCGTCACGCTTGAGCTCGACATCGCGCAGGGCGCCAAGGCGAGCGGAGAGGGACTGGGCCTGCTCCTTGTAGGCGCGAACGGGGTCGGAGACCAGCAGGTCGGCCTCGCGACGCTTGGAGGAATCGGTCGGATCCAGGGCGGCGGAGGGAGCAGCGGCCATGGCGTCGGTAATGCCCTCGGAGAGGATGTTGAGCGCCAGGCAGGTGATCATGATGGCCAGACCCGGGAACAGCGCCTGCCACCAACGGCCGGCGAGCACGCCGCCGCGGGCGTCGGCGAGGATGTTGCCCCAGGTAGCGGTGGGCTCCTGAATACCAGCGCCGATGAAGGTCAGCGAGGCCTCGAAGATGATGGCGTCGGCGACCAGGGTAACGGTGAAGACCATGATCGGGGCGATGCAGTTACGCAGAACATGCTTGATCAAAATCCACGGAGCCTTGGCGCCGGAAACGATGACCGCGCGGACATAGTCCTCGCCGTACTCGGACACGATGTTGGCGCGCACGATACGGGCAATCTGCGGAGTGTACATAAAGCCGATGGCGAAGATGATCGACGGCACGGAGTTGCCCAGGATGGAGACGAAGACGGCCGCGAGGGCGATGCCGGGGATGGACATGATGATGTCCAAGATACGCATGATCGTCTCGGAGACGGCCTTGCGCGAAACCGCTGCAAGGGCGCCTACGACCGAGCCGCAGACCAGAGCCATGGCAGTGGCGCCAAAGCCGATAATCAGCGAGTAACGACCACCGTAGAGCATACGCGACAGAATGTCGCGACCCTTATCGTCGGTACCGAAAATAAATCCGTTGCCGGGAGCCTGGCGAGCCGTAAAGATCTCGACCGGGCTATAGGGGGCAAGAAGGGGCGCCAGAATCGCAGTCAGGGCGACCAGCACCAGCACGACGGCTGCAATCTTAGAAGACAGCGTCATCTTCTTCCAGCCACCGAGCTTGAGCCCCTTGGAGGCAGCCTTCTCGAGCTGCTCGGTTTGCTTCTCTCGAATCTTTACCATAATCTACACCGTCCTGATGCGCGGGTTGATGAGCAGGTAGAGCATGTCAACCACGATGTTGATGATGATGAAGGCAAGAGCAACGACGATAACGACGCCCTGAACCAGGTTCGCCTCGTTGCCCTGAACGCCCTGCAGAATCGCGGTGCCCATGCCGGGGAGGTTGAAGATAACCTCGATGACGACGGCGCCGCCCATGAGGTAACCGATCTTAAGACCGAGGGTGGTGACCGGGGTGATCAGCGCATTGCGAAGAACGTTGATGCCGACGACGACCTTCTCGGGAACGCCGGCGCCGCGAGCCATACGGACATAATCCTTATCGAGCTCCTCGACCATGGCGGTACGCACGATACGAGTCATCTGGCCCGTCAGCGGAAATGCCAAGGCGATAGCGGGCATGATCATACGTCCCAGATAGCCAACCGGATTCGTGGTGAAGTGAGGCAGAGCACCCGATGCCGGGAGCACCTTAAGGTAGGAAGAGAACAGCAGGATCAACAGAACGGCAAGCCAGAACGACGGGGTTGCCAAGCCGGCGATGGAAAAGACGCGGATCACTTGGTCCGGCCATTTGTCGCGATACAGTGCCGCGATGACGCCGAGCAAAAACGAAACGACCGCACCGATAGCAAGACCGATAAAGGTCAGCTGCATCGTGACGGGCAGGGCCGTGGAGATGCGCTTGGCAACGGAGTTGCGAGCAGCACCATAGGTGCCCATGTCACCATGGATCAAATCGCCCATGTAGCGCACGTAGCGCACGGGCCAGGGGTCGTCCAGACCATACTTTTCATGGTACTCGGCAACCGCCTCGGGCGAGGCACCGTCACCCAACGCCGTATAGGCGGGGTCGGTCTTGGAGAACGACATAAGGAAGAACACCAGGACGGTGACGCCCAATGCCATGATCGGCAGCGCCACAAGACGCCTTCCAATCAAACGTAGCAAGTTGTTCACGTTCTCTCCCCTTTCTTTTGTCGGTAGGACCAACTGGTATATGAGTACGGATACTCATTACAAGACCCGAGCGACATCGTTGCCGCCCGGGTCTTTGTTTCAACTATGAGGATACGGTCCCAACGACCGACATCCTGCATACAGACTCAAGCGAGTCTTACGCCTTGACGGTCGCAACGCCCCTGAAGGACATGCTCGTCGTGCCGATGCCCTTGAAGCCATCGAGGGCCTCGCCGTTGGGTGCAGTGGACGGATCGTCCCAGGAAGCGGAGACGGTCTTGACGTGGACAACGGGGTACAGAACGGCGTTGTCGGCAATGATGTCGAAGCACTCGTTCCACTTCTTCTGCTGCTCGTCGCCCTCGGCGGCAAGAGCCTCGTCCATGAGGCCGTGGAGCTTCTGCCACTCAGCGGACTCCTTCCACGGGCAACGGGTCTGCATCCAGACGTTGTCGCCGTACCACCAGTTGAGCAGCAGGTCGGGGTCGGCGCCGAAGCAGGAAGGATCGCCAGGGGCAAGGAGGATATCGTAGGCCTCGCCGCCGTCGATGGCAGCGTAAGTGGCCGGCGAGGTATCGGTCTGGATGGTCACATCGAAGCCGAGAGCGTCGAGGTCGTTCTTGACCTGGGCGGCCATGCCCTTAATCTGCTCGTTGTCGGTGGTGCGCAGGGTGATGGCACCCGGGGTGATGCCAGACTCCTCGATGAGCTTCTTAGCCTTCTTGGCGTCGGTCTTGTACACCGTGGAAGCCTCATGATAGTTGGTGAAGCTCTTGGGCAGGTAGCAGCTGGCAGCGGTGGCAAGGCCGGCGAAGGTGTTGGTGATCATCTTCTCGGTGTCGAGCGCGTACATGACGGCCTGACGAACCTTGACGTTGTTCCAAGGCTCCTTGGCGACGTTGAACATGATGAAGCGGGTGCCGAAACCCTGAACGTTATCGATCTTGCAGCCAGCGCTCTCGAGCTGGTCGACGGCGTCAGCGGTGACGAGCTCCATAACGAGCGTGGAGCCCTCCTGCTGAGCGGTAACGCGAGCGGTGGGGTCGGTCAGGATGCTGTACTGGATCTTCTTATCCTCGGCAGCATACTCACCGTTGTACTCGGGGTTGGGAACCAAGGTGATCTCGGTATCGGAGATAGAGTCGTACATCCAGGGGCCGGAACCGATCGGCTGCTTGGCGCGATCCTCCTCGGTCTGGGTGGCCGGGGTAACGCGGACGATGGCCAGACGATCCTTGAGCAGGGAGAAGTTGGGGACCTTAGTCTTGACCGTCACGGTGCTGGCGTCCTTGGCCTCGATGGACTCGAAGGGCTGGAAGAACGGAGCATAGGTAGCGGAAGCGGCGCAAGCGGTGTAGGAGGCAACGACATCGTCAGCGGTGACCTCGGTGCCATCGGAGAACTTGGCGCCCTTGCGGATGGTGACCTCGAAAGTGGTGTCGTCCACAGACTTGGGATCGTCGGTGGCGAGCTCGTTGAAGGTGCTGTAGTCGTGGTAATCGATACCGTAGAGGCCCTCGACGACGTGCCAGTTAGCACCCAGGCCCACAGCGGAGCCGGTGCTGGCGGGATCGAAGCTGGACGGAGCGTAAGCGGAACCAGCGGTGATCACGCCGCCGCCACGGTTGGCGGAATCGGTGGAGCCGGAAGCGGAACCCTCGTCGCTAGAGCTGCCACCGCAGCCAGTGAGACCAAGGCCGGCGACAGCAGCGACGCTGCCGGTGAGGCCGAGGAACGAACGCCTGGACATACCCTTGTTGATGATGGCCATGTCTTCTCCTATCAATAGAGAATCTTACCCGGGAGCACCTAGACTTGCCCCCGCGCAACTTGCGGACGATATATACCTTACCTACCGACGAACCCAACTGAGGTGCCGCGCTCGGCGACCGATACATACATACGCTTGAACGGTATTTACTACCGTTCACCGAATTCATTGACAAATGATTCGCCATACAGTATGTATCGGCGAGGTGAGATATCAGTCTTCGTCAACCCGCAGGATAGCAGGGTTTTCGCTTGGGTTAGTCAAACGTTTTAGCGTTAATAAAACCCGAAATCAGCAGGCAATCATGGCGAAATAAATGGTTGAAAATCGCGCAATCATGTATATCAGTTGTTTAGGCTCGTGTTTAGCTATCGGAATGGCCAGCCGCCGCCTCGGCGCGCTCGGCATTCCATGCAACGAGCGCCTCGTGGACCGCCTTGGCAACATCGGCAGGTATGCCGCGAACTTTCGCGATCTCTTGCTCGCTCGCCGCGCGCAAACGCTTCATCGAGCCAAAATGGCGCATAAGGGCACGTTTTCTGGTGGGTCCCACGCCTGGAACGTCATCGAGCACCGAAACCGTCATGGCTTTATCGCGCAACTCACGGTGGAACGTGATGGCAAATCGGTGGGACTCATCGCGTACCTGTTTAATTAGATAGAGCGAAGCAGACCCGGTCGGCAGCACGACAGGAGTCTCGTCCCAAGGCACAAAAACTTCCTCGTCGGCCTTCGCCAAGCCACAAACTGGTATATCGAGCCCAAGAGCCTCAAGTTGCTTGATCGCAGCGGTCAATTGCGGCTTACCGCCATCGACAACGAGCAAATCGGGGCGCGAGCCAAAGCGCTCGTCGGCCATGCGCTCGGGAGCATAGCGTCGTCCCAAAACCTCGGACATCGACACGAAGTCGTTTGCCTCGTCCAATTCGGCCTGAATTTTAAAACGACGGTACTGGCTCTTGTCGGCGCGCCCGTTGGTAAACACCACCATCGAGGCGACCGTAAAGGTGCCATGCAGTGTAGAGATATCGAAGCACTCGATACGCAACGGCGGCGATGGCAGCGCCAACGCACTTTCGAGCTCCAGGAGCGCTTGATTGGTGCGGTCGTCAGCGTACCCCGTTCGCATCATATAGCGCATGAGGGCATGGCGCGCATTTTTGGATGCCATATCGAGCAGTCGGTGCTTTTCGCCACGCTGCGGCCTATGGAGATGGCAGGAACGCTCACGCTTGCCCGCAAGCCACTCCCCCAGCGCCTCCGCATCCTCAAGCTCGACGGAAAGGTTGACCTCAGCTGGAATATCAGCCGTCTCGTCGTAATAGCGCTTAAGAAAGCCCGACTGGAGCTCTTCCTCGTCAACATCAAGACCCTTGTCGAGAATGAACTCGCAGGTGCGAACTGTTCGGCCCTCGCGAACGACGAAGACGCAAGCGGCGGAGATGGTCTCCTCGCGATAGAACCCGATGACATCGATATCGACACTGGAGGGAAAAACGACTTGCTGACGATCGTCCAGACCCCTGATGACCTCCAAACGACGTTTGACGCGTGCCGCGCGCTCAAAGTCGAGCGCCTCGGCGGCATCCGTCATCTCGGAGGTCAGCTCATCGACGACATCCTTGCGATGGCCCGACAAAAAGCGCTCGACACGCTTGACGTTCTTGGCATAGTCTGCCGGGGAAATCGCGCCGACACACGCACCCGGGCCGCGCCCGACATGGTAGTCAAAGCAGGGACGCCCGTTTTGTGCGCAAATCATATTGACGATGTCTTCCTCGCCCTTGTGGGACTCGATGGTACGGCGACAACGACGCCACTCCGCACAGGATGCAGAGCAGATGGGGATAACCTTGCGCAGCGTATCTATCGTCTCACGTGCCGCACGGCTATCGGTATAGGGTCCAAAATAGCGCGTTCCCGGCTTATGACGCTCACGCGTGTATTTGATCGCGGGATACAGGTCGCCCTTTGTAATGGCGATAAAGGGGTAGCTCTTGTCATCCTTGAGGTCGACGTTAAAGTACGGATGGTACTGGCCGATCAGGTTGCGCTCGAGTACAAGCGCCTCATGCTCGGTTTCGACAACGATGTAGTCAAAGCTCGCCACCAGCTGCATCATCAGCGGGATCTTTTGACGCTCATCCTGCAGTGTCACGTATTGACGCATGCGGGCGCGTAGGTTTTTCGCCTTGCCCACGTAGATGACATCGCCCTTGGCGTCTTTCCAAAGGTAGCAGCCAGGCTGCGTGGGAACGCGCGAAACCTGCTCGGCGAGTGTTGGAATGTTGTCGTGACCGGCCACACGCACCTACTTGCGACGAAGCAGCGCCGAGACCTCGGGCATCTTAAGGACGACGGCAAGGCCAAAGGTAACAGCAAGCGAGACGACACCCGCAACGCAAACGTAGCCAAGGGTAATCAGAATCGAGCCGCCAAGTGCCCCGACAAAGTGTTCAAGCGCCCACATGACGCCGGCGCCCGCGGCAGCACCCAGGCCGCCGAGCAAAAGGCCAAAGAAACCGCCATGCAGGATAGATTTGACCTGAAGGCCATGCAGGCGACGACGCAGCCACCACAGCGAACAGCCGACCAAGATCACGTAGTCGACAACATACGAAAGCGCGATTGCCGGCATACCGAAGCCCAGCACAACGCCAAACAGCAGAACCGAGCCGGCCTGGCCGATGGCGGAATACAGGCAATAGCGGCTATAGGGCTTCATGTCGAGCAAGGCAGAGAAGCTCTTCTGCATCAACACGACCACGCCGTAGAGCGGCAGCGAGAACGCCAGGTAGACAAGGTACTCGGACACCAGCGCCACGCCGGACTCATCAAACTTGCCGGCACAGTAAATCATGTTGAGCGGACGCGCGAAGACACTCAGGTACAGCGCGAACGGAATCAGGAAGAACAGCATCTGGGCGACGCCACGCGAAATGCCC
The DNA here is from genome assembly GCA_934675795.1 of uncultured Collinsella sp. Classification (GTDB taxonomy): domain Bacteria; phylum Actinomycetota; class Coriobacteriia; order Coriobacteriales; family Coriobacteriaceae; genus Collinsella. Next base: position 14,652 of record CAKURW010000022.1, on the reverse strand, counting down.
GTGCGAACGCTGTCGTAATCCTTCTCCTGTGCGTCATGAGAGAGCTCGGTATAGAGCGCCGTCGAAAGCGAGGCGGCAATCAGCGCGTAGGGCAGCGTGTACCACAGGCGCGCATAGGCGATGACGGAAGGACCCGTCTCGGGCTGGACCACCAGCGCGGCAGCGTTGGTGATAGAAGTCGAGACAAACATGCACACCGTGGCGAGCAGCGTCGGGATACCGAGCGCAATCGTCTGGCGCAGCGCGGGGTCCTTAAAGTCGATATGGATATGGGGATGCACGCCGTGCTTGCCAAGCGCGGGAATCTGACATGCCATCTGAACAAAGACACCGAGGGTCGTACCGGCCGCAATCAAGATGATGCCGGCACGTTCGCCAAACTGTGCGGACACGGGCGCAAAACCCATAAAGCTCGCAATGACGATCACATTGTTGAGGACCGGGGCAAACGTCGACCAGAAGTAGTCGCGGTGTGCGTTGAGAACGCCCGAGAACACCGAGCCCAAACCATAAAACAGAATCTGGATGGCAAAGAAACGGAACATGAACGCAGCGGTATCCATGCTGCCACCGTCACCCGAAAGGAACGATTGCGTCCAGATAAAGCCCGGGGCGAACACGGTCCCCAGCAACGAAATGCCACCCAGCACTAAAAGCAGAATGCCGAGCAGGTTGCCCACGTACTCGTTCGAGGCCTCGCGACCCTGCTCACGCCTCACGCCCATGTACACGGGCAAAAACGCCGTCACGAGCATGCCGCCCATCACGAGTTCGTAGAGCATATTGGGCAGGTTGTTGGCGACCTGATAGGAGGACGAGAGTAGCGACATACCGATAGCGGCCGCCATTGCCCACGTGCGGATAAAACCGGTGACGCGAGACACGATGGTCAGGATGGTCATAAGCCCGGCGGAACGACCAACCGTGGAGTAATCCGACGAGCCCATGTCGTCAGTGTCATCTCGCGACGAAGAAGCTTCGGATGAGGGTGTCTGAGGCGCAGATTCTTTTGCAAAATGAGCTCCGCGCTTCAATTCTTCCTGCGGCATCGCTCAGTCCTCTCTCGTAATCGCGGCAACCGTCGCCCCGCAAAATGCAATTAAATCATCGGGTGCAAGCTCGAGCTGATAACCACGCTTGCCTCCCGAAATAAAAATGGTATCCCAAAGGACGCATGTCTCATCAATGAGCGTCCGGTAGCGTTTTTTCATACCGACCGGGCTGCAGCCGCCGCGAACGTAGCCAGTCGCCGCAAGCAAATCCTTCACATGCATCATGGCCAAGGACTTCTCCCCCGCGGCACGCGCGGCGGACTTTAGATCGAGCTCGTCGGCAACAGGGATGCAGCACACGACATAGTCGTTGGACGGTGTCACGCAGACCAAAGTCTTAAATCCTTGACCGGGCTCCTCGCCAAGCTGCTCCGAAATCGCGACCCCCAGGCCCACCGACTCATCACCATCGTCTTCGTACGTATGTAGAACATAGGAAATGCCGGCGCTTTCCAGCTCGCGCATCGCATTGGTTTTTGGCGTCTTTACGGCCTTTGCCATGGCATATCCTTTCCCTCGCATTCGGACGCAAGAATTAAGTATATGTCCAATTCGGCTGCATACGTCACTTCGGCACAGCAAGCGCCATCGAATCACGAGGAGTCGATGGCGCCCATAAACTGAATCGCCTATTTATTGAGCATCAAGTTGAGCCTGACGCTCCCGGTCACGCCTGAGCAACGGCGCCAAAAACTTGCCCGTATAACTCTGCGGACAGTCCGCAACCTGCTCCGGTGTGCCCGAAACCACGACGGTTCCGCCGCCGTTACCGCCCTCGGGACCCATATCGATCAGGCGGTCGGCAACCTTGATGACATCAAGGTTGTGTTCAATCACCAGCACCGTGTTGCCTGCATCGACCAAGCGCTGCAGCACATCGAGCAGCTGGCGGACGTCCTCAAAATGAAGGCCGGTCGTCGGCTCGTCCAAAATATAGAACGTCTTGCCCGTCTGGCGTCGATGAAGCTCCTTGGCGAGCTTCACACGCTGCGCCTCGCCGCCCGAAAGCGTCGTGGCGGGCTGGCCCAGGCTCACGTAGCCCAAGCCTACATCGTACAGCGTCTGCAGCTTTCGCTTGATCTGCGGAATATTCCCAAAGAAAGCCAGTGCCTCGGTGACGCTCATGTCGAGCACGTCCGAGATGGTCTTGCCGCGGTAGGTGACCTCGAGTGTCTCGCGGTTGTAGCGTTTACCGCCGCAAACTTCGCAGGGAACGTAGATATCGGGAAGGAAGTGCATCTCGATCTTGATCTGCCCGTCGCCCTTGCACGCCTCACAGCGCCCGCCACTCACATTAAAGGAGAAACGACCCGGCGAGTAGCCGCGCGCCTTCGACTCCGGCGTACTCGCAAACAGCGCGCGAAGATCATCCCACAGGCCGATATAGGTAGCAGGGTTGGAACGCGGCGTGCGGCCAATCGGCGACTGGTCGATATCGATAACCTTATCGATACACTCGATGCCCTCGATTTTCTTATATGGACCCACAGGGCGCGTCGAACGGTGAATGGCATTCGTAAGGGCAGGCGCAATGGTATCGGTAACCAGGGAGCTCTTGCCCGATCCTGACACGCCGGTAACAACCGTAAGCGTACCAAACTCGATCTTGGCAGTAACGTTTTTGAGGTTGTTGGCTCGAGCGCCCGTAATTTTAAGGCAGCCGCGACCGGGCTTGCGCCGTTCATCAGGCACCCGAATCATTCGTTTGCCGGTCAGATAAGCGCCCGTCATCGACTCAGGACACGCCATGATATCAGCAGGCGTTCCCGCCGCGACTACGTGCCCGCCGTTGACACCGGCGCCGGGCCCCATGTCGATCACGTAGTCGGCGGCACGGATTGTATCCTCGTCGTGTTCGACGACGATAACGGTATTGCCGATATCGCGCAGGCGCTCGAGCGTCTTGATCAGGCGCTCGTTGTCACGCTGATGAAGACCGATCGAGGGCTCGTCCAGAATATAGAGCACGCCCATGAGACCCGCGCCGATCTGCGTTGCCAGTCGAATACGCTGTGCCTCGCCACCGGAAAGCGTCGCCGAGGCGCGATCGAGTGTCAGATAATCGAGTCCAACATCGACCAGAAAACGCAGACGCTCCAGAATTTCCTTGACGATACGGCCGCCGATAAACTGTTGGCGCTCGGTGAGTTCCAGGCCCTCAAAAAACTCGAGCGATTCACGGCACGACAGGCAACAAACCTCGTAAATGGACTTGCCGCCCACGGTGACGGCGAGCATCTCAGGGCGCAAACGAGCGCCGTGGCAGCTCGAGCACGGCTCCTCGCGAATGTACTTCTCCAGGCGCGCCTTGGTGTTCTCGTTTGTCGTCTCGGTATAGCGTTCGTACAGGATGTTGCGAACGCCCGAAAACTTGGTATCCCACTGGCTGCGACGTCCGTCGAGCTTTTGGTAGTCGACCGAGATCTTCGTATCGCCCAGGCCATCCAAAAATGCACGGCGCACGCGAGGGGGCAAGTCCTCCCACGGCGTATCGGCGCTCACCTTAAAGTGTTTGCAGACCGCAGCAAAAATCTGCGGATAGTAGTTCGAATTGCCAAACAGGCTACCAAAGACTCCGTCGGCAATGGACTTCGAGGGATCCTCAATCAGCGCCTCGGCATCAACGGTTTTCTTAAAGCCCAGGCCGTCGCACTCAGGACATGCGCCATAGGGAGCGTTGAACGAAAAATCACGCGGCTGAAGATCGTCAATGGAGTGTCCATGCTCCGGGCACGCCAAGGCCAACGAATACTCCAGAAGCTCGCCCTCGGTCCCCTCGGGAGCATCACGATCGGGCAGCATGTACACGTTTACATTGCCGTGAGCCAGCACGGTCGCCTGCTCAACAGACTCGGCGATACGGCCCAGAGAATTCTCACGGATCACGATGCGATCGACCACGACCTCAATGTCGTGTTTGAACTTCTTGTCCAGATCGATCGGATCGTCGAGCGAGCGCACTTCACCGTCGACACGCACGCGGCTAAAGCCCTCGGCGCGAAGGTCCTCAAACAGTTTGGTGTACTCGCCTTTTCGCCCGCGCACCACCGGTGCCAGCACAAACGCGCGGCGGCCCTCCCCCGCCGCCAAGACCTTGTCGGCAACCTGGTCGGTCGTCTGACGCTCAATGACGCGGCCGCATTCGGGACAGTGCGGGGTGCCCACACGGGCGAACAGCAGGCGCAGATAGTCATAAATCTCGGTTACGGTGCCAACCGTCGAGCGAGGGTTTTTAGACGTCGTCTTTTGGTCGATCGACACCGCCGGCGAAAGGCCGTCGATTGAATCCAGGTCGGGTTTGTCCATCTGGCCCAAGAACTGGCGCGCATAGCTCGAAAGGCTCTCGACGTATCGGCGCTGGCCCTCGGCATAGATAGTGTCAAATGCCAGCGAGCTCTTGCCCGAGCCAGAAAGACCGGTAATGACCACGAGTTGGTCACGCGGAATGGAAACATCGATATCACGGAGGTTGTGCTCACGAGCGCCGCGAATAACGATAGAAGAATCAGACATGGAAGCTCCTTGCCTCCTATTGCATCGAATCATACTGTCGATGAGTTTAGCGCACTCGACGCGCACAGATGTTCGTAATACAAGATTCGCAGACCTTTAGCTTTGCGTATCGGGCGCTTTGTTTCTCGAAATGCCGTGGAAAGGTTACAGTAATCTAATACTGAACTTAATTTGCTGTAACAGAGGAACGTCCATGACCGAAGATATCCCCCTTGAAATCACTTCGAGCGACATGGCCAATCTGCCCATATTCATCGCCGTCCTTATCGTGGCCGCCGTCGTCGTGCGCGTGTATTTTTCAATCAAACACAATGAAAAGCCGCCCATTGCCCGCGTCTTTTGGTGCGCGACGCTCCTCATCCCGCTCGGCATGGTAGCTGCATGGATTACGAATCAATTGCTCGTAAATGAGGACAATTCCCTATGGGTCCTTTCTTATTCGGCGCTCGGTGCTACCGCCGTCATACTTCTTGTCGAGCCCTTGGTTTCGGGACTTATCGACCAAACCGATCTTGCGACGGGAACGGTTGCCTGTATTTGCCGTGACATCCTTGTCATCGCCGCTGTTTCAGCGCTCTCGTTCGTTTCGCTCGAAATTGCCTGTAACGAAACGTTCTATCGCATTCCCGCCAACTCATTCGGGTTTTCCGTCGGGCTGCTCGCGACGGTTCTGCTCTCCCTTTATTTGCTGGGACAGCGTCATGGAGGCGTCATGGCCCTCGTGCCCGTCGCCTGTTGCATCCTTGGCATTGCCGAGCACTTCGTCATAACGTTTAAAGGCGAAGCCATCCTGCCAAGCGATATCTTGGCCCTTGGCACCGCAATGGAAGTGAGCGAGGGATACGAGTTTACCTTTACCGCCGGAATCGTAACCTCTCTCGCCCTGCTGGAGATTTCCCTGGGGCTTCTTTCGCTTATCCGACCGCGAAAGCTCCGTACGCCCACCCATGTCTTCCCCGCAATCGCCGCTAACCTCTGCGCTTTTCTGCTAGTGACCGTTGTGGGGCTCTCAGGCTTTTCCAGCATCGACTTGGAGCAGGCGCTGGATTTTGGATTTGACCGTTGGCAGCCCATCACCACATATACGTCTCAGGGTTTTATCACTTCGTTCACCGAAATGGTCAACGAGTTGCCCATTGAGAAGCCCGAAGGCTATACGCCCGATGAGGCGCAGAGCATCGAGCAGGAGCTCGCCGCCGCCTACGACAGCACGTATGGCTCGAGCGAGCAGCGCGCGGCTGCCGTTGCCCAGTTCAATGAAATCAAGCCGACGATTGTTGCCGTCATGAACGAGAGTTTTAGCGACCTTTCGTGCTTTGAGCAGCTCCAGGCGGCCGGGTACACCGGCCCCGCATTCTACAACTCGCTTCCCGACACACTTGTTCGCGGCACCATGCTCGCTTCGGTCGCCGGCGGCGGAACGGCGAACTCCGAATTCGAATTTTTGACCGGAGCGACAACGGCCTTTGTCGGATTAGGCAAAATCCCCTATCAGCTATATCAGATGAATGGCGTCAACAGCTTGGCAAAGGACCTTAAGGAGCTTGGGTATACCGCTACCGCTATGCACCCGCAAAACCCCGTCAACTACCATCGAGATAAAATCTATCAGCAGCTGGGCTTTGGAGACTTTCTTTCAATCGGCGATTTCGAAGGTGCGCCCTGTTACCATGCCGGCGTATGCGACTACGCCACCTACGACAAGATACTCGACCTGCTTAGAACCGACGAAGCGCCGCAGTTCATCTTTGACGTCACGATGCAAAATCACGGCGGCTACGACTATGGCACCGTTCCCGCCGAAGAGCTGACAAACTATTGGGTCGAGGGAGCCAGCGAGGGCGCCAATAGCGCGCTCAACACCTATCTCACCTGCATCAACGCATCCGACCGGGACCTCGAGTACTTTATCAACGAGCTCCGCAATATCGGCAGACCGGTTGTTCTTGTCTTTTTTGGCGACCATCAGCCGAGCGCCGCAACGACTCTCAACGACGAGCTGTACCCTCAGGAAGATACGGCAAGCCACGCTTTCCGTATCTATCAGTCGACATATTTCGTCTGGGCTAACTATGAAATCGCCGGCAATACCGAGCTCAACGTCTACGACACCGTCGGGGCAAACGAGATTGCAGCCATTACCCTTAATAAGATCGGCGCCCCGCTCACCGACTATCAAAAGGCCCTGCTTGCAACAAGGTCAGATGTGCCCACCATCAATGTCGCCGGCTATCTCGGTGCCGACGGGCTGCGCTACAACTTGGAATCTGAAGACAGCCCATACACCTCGACGATCGACAAGCTGCAGCGCATGCAATACCTCGAGTTCGCCAGCAAAGTTCAGTAAGCCCGCCCATTCGCTTGGGCCCATCGTATTGCAAGCACGCTCGGCCCAAATGCATCGCAAATGACTCCCGCTCGCAAACGAGGGTACAATGACGCTCGTGTCACATCACGGGGCTCCGGCCCCAACATATACAAAGGAGTCATACATGGGTTGCGAGCACGCACAGGCCGCCGGCGGACAAACGTCGCCGTCGCAATTTGAGGAGAACACGCTGTCCGAGGTCAAACGCGTCATCGCCGTGCTTTCCGGCAAGGGCGGTGTCGGCAAGTCGTTTGTCACCGGTGCCATCGCCACCGAGCTTGCCCGTCACGGCCACAAGGTCGGCGTCCTCGATGCCGACATCACCGGTCCCTCTATCCCCAAGATGTTCGGCATGAGCGGACGCCACGTCCATGCCCTTGGCAACCTCATGCTGCCCGAAATCTCCGAGCACGGCGTCAAGGTCATGAGCTCCAACCTTCTGCTCCAAAACGAGACCGACCCCGTCCTTTGGCGCGGTCCGGTCATCGCAGGCGCCATTAGGCAGTTCTGGAGCGAGACCTCGTGGGGCCCCATCGACTACCTGCTGGTCGACATGCCTCCGGGAACAGGCGACGTCGCGCTCACCGTCTTCCAGTCGCTGCCCGTCGACGGCATCGTCATCGTCACGAGCCCGCAGGACCTGGTCTCGATGATCGTCGCCAAGGCGGTCAACATGGCCGAGAAGATGAACGTCCCCATTCTGGGCATCGTCGAGAACATGAGCTATATCGAGTGCCCCGACTGCGGCAAGAAGATCGAGGTCTTTGGCAAAAGCAAGCTCCCCGAGGTCGCAGAGCGCTATAACCTCGACATCTTGGGCACGCTTCCCATTAATCCGGCACTCGCCGAGGCCTGCGATAAGGGCGAGGTTGAGACCGCGCTGCCCGATGGCATGTTGCCCAAGGCAGTCTCTGCCGTCGAGGCTATTACCCCGCACGAGACCGACGAGGCCTAAGTGAACACGAGCGCCTTCTATGACGTCCTGGTAATCGGCGGCGGGGCTTCAGGCCTCGCCGCCGCCATTACGGCCGCACGTGCTGGCAAAAGCGTCTGCATCGTTGAGCGCGATGTCGCCTGCGGCCTAAAGCTCCTTGCGACCGGTAACGGCCGCTGCAACCTCTCCAACGAATCGATTGATCCTCAGCGGTATAACCACCCCGCATTCGTCGAATCTGTCATGGGCCCCCAACCCGAACAAGAGCTTATGGGTTTCTTCTCCTCGCTGGGCATCATGACAACCTCCGAGGAAGGCCGGCTATACCCGCGCTCCCTTCGCGCAGAATCGGTGCGCGACGCGCTTCTCAACGCTTGCGACCGCCTAGGTATTACCTTAATCTGCGGAGCCAACGTTGCCTCGGCGCACAAAGCTTCCGAAGGCTGGACACTCCAAATAGACCGTCCAGCGCGGGCGCTCAAGGCAAAAAAGCACGACGACCGAAAATCGGAGCTCCGCTCGCTTCGGAAAGCGCTCGCCGATGTCCCTCGCAAGAACGAGGCCCTGGAGGCACATGCCGTAATTATCGCCACGGGTGGCAACCCCACCGGTATCGCCGATACGTTTAGCCTCCCCCTCACTTCGCTGCGCCCCATCCTCTGCCCCGTATCGGCAACGGTCGTCGGCGATCGGGCGGCACTCAAGACGTTGGACGGCCTGCGCGTCCGCGCCCGCTTGACGCTCGCCCGCAATCATAATGAGCTCTGGCACGAAGACGGTGAAGTCCTGTTTCGAACCTTCGGTATCTCGGGCGTCGCTGTCTTCAACCTCTCCCGTCGTATCCAGCGCGGCGATACGATCCTGCTCGACGTTTTCCCCGACCTCTCTAAAGACGAGCTGCTCGATATGCTCAACCGGCGCGTTAAGCTGCTCGGCGGCTTTTCGCCCCGCGATCCCCGTTGGCTCGACGGCATGCTCGCCCCGCAACTCTCCCGCGTCGTCTGTACAGCGTTCGAGCAGTGCCATCCAGGCTCCAACGATGTCATCCACCTGGTCTCGATCCTCAAGCACTTTAAGTTGCTCGTCGAGGGAACAGCCGAAGAGCGCTCGGCGCAGGTCACGCGTGGTGGCGTATCTGTCGAGAGCATCTCAACACCCAGTCTACGCGCGCGCAGCGTTGTCGACGCCCCGCTTTACGTCTGCGGCGAAGCGCTCGACATCGACGCCGATTGCGGAGGCTTTAACCTTGCGTGGGCCTGGCTCTCGGGCATTCGCGCTGCAAGCAGCTTGTAGCCGCGCAGTCTATAATCAAAAACGCATTCGGGCCGTCTGGGATACCGGACGGCCTCTTTCTTGCCTCTAAGGAGACCTCGATGATTGAAATCACCCAAGTCAACGCGTCGCTCGATGAAGCCGGCGATGAAAATGCCTGCCTCATTGTTGGCAAGCGAGTCGCCAAGCGCGTCCTACGTTGCAAGGACTCCGAGATCAAGTCCATCGAGCTCCACCGCAAGTCAATCGACGCTCGCAAAAAACGAGACGTCCATTTTATCCTGAGCTTTCGTGTTGAGCTGACCAGTCCCCACCTCGAGCGAGAAGCGGTCGACAGCGTTTCCGAGCGTGACCGCTCGCGCGTACGCGCGATAAAAGACGATGGGTCTTCATTCCCCACCCCCGTCTCCGACACACCTCAAGAACGCCCTGTCGTTGTCGGCGCCGGATGCGCTGGCCTTTTCGCCGCGCTAACGCTCGCCAAAGCAGGTCTTAAGCCCTTGCTCATCGAGCGCGGCGACCCGGCATTTCGCCGCTCGCATGCGATCGACCTCTTTCTAAAGGAGCGCATCCTCGACCCCGAGAGTAATATCCAGTTTGGTCTGGGCGGCGCGGGGACCTTCTCGGACGGCAAGCTCAATACGGGAACAAAAAATCCCGCCCATCGCCTTATCCTCGAAACCTTCGTCGAGGCGGGTGCGCCCCGCGATATTCTGTGGGATGCCAAGCCGCACATTGGCTCCGACATCCTTCCCACGGTTGTCACCGCTATATCCCAGCGCATCGAGCAGCTCGGAGGTATCGTCCGTTATCGAACGAAGCTCGTCGACATTCACATCGACGCGTCTGGCGCCATCACCGGTATTGATGTCCAATCGTCCCAAGACGCCGCTTACGAGCCAATCGAGACAAAGCACCTCATCCTCGCCTGCGGGCATTCTGCTCGCGATATTTTTGAGCTCCTTAAGGACCACAACGTGGCCCTCGCACAAAAGACCTTTGCCATGGGCGTTCGCATCGAGCATCCGCAACGCGACATCGACAGAGCCCAATATGGAGCCTCGGCGGGACATCCAGCGCTCGGGGCGGCCCCCTACAAACTTGTTGCCCATCTTCCCAACGGCCGCAGCGTGTTCTCGTTTTGCATGTGCCCCGGCGGACAGGTTGTTGCCGCCTCTTCAGAACCGTGCCATCTGTGCGTTAACGGGGCCAGTCTCAATGCCCGCGACGGACGCAACGCAAATGCCGCCCTGCTCGTTAACGTCACGCCTGAGGACCTTCCCAACGATGACCCGCTCGCCGGCATCGAGCTCCAGCGTGCCTGCGAGGCGGCCGCCTATCGCCTGGGCGGTTCCAACTGGAACGCACCGGCACAACTCGTCGGAGATTTCCTCGCAGGACGCGCCAGCAAGGCGCCCGGAAAGATAAAGCCCACCTATCCGCTCGGTGTGACCTGGACGGCAATTGACGAAGCCCTACCGCAGCATATCGTCGAGTCGCTCCGCTTGGGACTTCCCCTACTCGGAAAAAAGTTACGAGGCTACGACCGTCCCGATGCCGTTCTTACCGGCGTGGAGACTCGTTCGAGCTCACCGGTCACTGTCACCCGAGACCGAACGTGCCATGCCGTGTCGACCCCGGGCCTCTACCCTTGTGGTGAGGGAGCTGGATATGCCGGCGGCATCATGAGCGCGGCCACCGACGGCATTCGTTGTGCCGAAGCCCTGATTGCAGACCTCTAACGCACGAATTCCAGCGCGCAAAAGACATAGGCCCCGAGCTCCACAGGGAACTCGGGGCCTGTTCGCTATTTCTTAAACCGTGCACCCTGGCGTTTTCTGCCCGATGCGAACGTGGAACCCTTGCGGGCCTGCAAACGCAAGCGCTCGATCGTCTCGTCCTCAGACGCACCCTCGAGCATCGCCCGAATCTGAACGACGGCATCGCGCAGGCGCGCCGCCTCCTCAAAGTCCATGGCGGCAGAAGCGTTACGCATATCCTCTTCCATGGTTTCGACGATCCGCACAAGCTCGTCATGCGGCAGTTCTTCCAACTGCTCCGCAAGTGTCTGCTCGGGCGCCACCGTTTCCGGCACACCGCCCTCGCCCGACTCATCGGGCGTATAGAATGCGCCATGGCCAAGAGAGTCGCCCTTCGAGCGTCCTTTGGAGCCCACAGTTTTTTCGGCCTCGGCAATAAAACTTGAGATGTCGTTGATGGCCTTGCGCACTGTCTTGGGCACAATGCCATGTTCTTCGTTATATGCCATCTGAATCTCGCGACGGCGCTGCGTCTCCTCGATGGCCTCTTTCATCGAATCGGTCACAACGTCTGCATACATGATGACTTCGCCATCGGCGTTACGGGCCGCACGGCCAATCGTCTGAATCAGCGAACGGCGGTTGCGCAAGAAGCCTTCCTTATCGGCATCGAGAATTGCCACCAGTGAGACCTCGGGAAGATCCAAGCCCTCGCGAAGCAGGTTGATGCCAACGAGAACATCGATCTTGCCCTCGCGCAGCGTTCGCAGAATCTCGACACGGTCCATTGTCGCCGTATCAGAGTGCATGTAATTGACCTTAATGCCCGCATCAAGTAGATGGTCGGTCAGGTCCTCGGCCATGCGCTTGGTCAACGTGGTCACCAGCACGCGCTCCTTGCGGGCAACGCGCTCGCGAATCTCGTCCTCAAGATCGTCAATCTGACCGCGAACCGGACGCACATCGATCTTGGGATCGAGCAGACCGGTCGGACGAATAATCTGCTCAACGTCGTTTTGGCTCACCCGCAGCTCGTAGTCGCCCGGCGTGGCCGAAACGTAGATGAACTGGGGTATCCTTGCCTCAAACTCATCGAAACGAAGCGGGCGGTTATCGAGCGCCGAGGGCAGGCGAAAACCGTGTTCCACCAGCGTCACCTTACGCGAGCGGTCACCTTCGTGCATGCCGCGAATCTGCGGCACCGTCACATGGCTCTCATCGATGATGCAGAGCATATCCTTGGGAAAGTAATCGATTAGGGTAAACGGCGGCTCACCCGGCTTGCGACCGTCCAGATGACGCGAGTAGTTCTCGATGCCGTTGCAAAAGCCCATCGTCTCGAGCATCTCAAGATCATAATCGGTGCGCTGCTGCAGACGCTGCGCCTCGAGCAACTTGTCGGTCGCCTTGAGCTCCGCCACGCGCTTCTCGCACTCTTCGCTGATCGATTTCAGAGCCGCCTTGACCTTCGGCTTCTCGGTCACATAGTGTGATGCCGGCCATACGGGGATGGCCTCGTACTCACGAAGCATCTCACCGGTGACCTCATCGATCTCGGCAATCAGCTCGACCTCGTCGCCAAAGAACTCAAACCGCAACGGATGCTCAGCATAAGGCGGATACACGTCGACAACATCGCCGCGCACGCGGAACGTGCCACGCGCCAGGTCATAGTCATTGCGATCATATTGAATGTCGATAAGCGCATGGATAAAGTCATCGCGCTCGAGCGGCACCTTCTTGTCGACGTTTGGAGCCAGACCCGCATAGTCCTCAGGAGAGCCAATGCCATAGATACACGAGACCGATGCGACAACGATCACATCACGTCGAGAGAGCAGTGACGCGGTCGCCTGATGGCGCAGCATCTCGACCTCTTCGTTAATCGAGGAGTCTTTCTCGATATATGTATCGCTTTGCGGCACATACGCCTCGGGCTGATAGTAGTCGTAATACGAGACAAAGTAGACCACAGCGTTATTGGGAAAGAACTCTTTGAGCTCGCTCGCAAGCTGAGCAGCGAGCGTTTTATTCGGAGCCATGACCAGCGTCGGCTTTCCCAGGGCCTCAATAGTCTTTGCCATCGTGAAGGTCTTGCCCGAACCAGTCACGCCCAGCAAAACCTGATAGCGGTCTCCGTCCCTCACGCCCTGCACAAGCGACTCAATGGCTTTAGGCTGGGAACCGGCAGGCTCATAGGGAGAAACGACCTTAAACGGCACGTCAGAGCCTTCAACGCCAAAGCGCTTAAGTTCACCACCAACGCGTTCTACTTCAAATTCCGCCATGGATACTCCTAACTCATATATCTGCAGTATACGCAGGCGGCAGGCATAGTCCTATACGAACCGATCGGGATAGAGGGTCTTGTAGCGAGCCCAGGCATTATTGACACGAATCAGATACGCCTGCGTCTCGGGAAAGGTAATTGCATTATGAAGCGACGTACCCTGCTGCGCCCATCCGTCGACATTGCCCATGCCGGCGTTATAGGCGGCGATGGCACTATCCGTCGACCCGTTGAAATAGGCGAGAAGATACGAGAGGTATGCGCAGCCAAACTCGATATTCGTAGCCGGATCGTTAAGATTGTCGGCCGAATACTCCCCTCCGTCGACAAGGCCCTTGGCGATCATATCCTGGGCAGTCTCGGGCATCAGCTGCATCAATCCCTGAGCACCCTGATTCGACTCGGCCTCGGGGTCCCAATTCGATTCCGACTTAATGACAGCGCACACCAGATACGGATCCAGATTATGCGAAATACTGGATTGCTTTACATACGCCTCGTAGTCAATCGGATACAGCGGCTTAAAGAAAGCGGCAGGGGCACACGAGTAGACAAGCGAAATAAGGCCGAAGACGAACACAACGGCAAGTGGTGCCACGCGATACCACGTAAAGAAACGTGCCTTAGGCATCGGCCTCCTCCTTATCCGGAGTATCTATAAACCCGTGGCATGCAAGCCATGAGTCAAGCTGCTCAAAGAGCGAATTATCGCCTGCGGCATTATCAATCACCGTTGTAGCGAGATTGCACAGCGCAGACTCATCGGGCTGGCAAGCAGAACGAGCATCGAAATCGGATGGCTCCATGCCACGTTGAATAGCGCGCTCGCGACGAACTGACAAAGGGGCGCTGATGACCAGAATTTCATCAGCCAAGCCAAATGCATCCTCAAAACCAGTCGGAGCAGAAACCTCGACCACAGCAAAGGGATAACGGGGAGATGAAACCGTACAACAAACCGGATCGAGAATCCTAAGCGAAAGCTGTTCAATCAGAACGGGATGCACGATGCCATTGAGCCGTGCGACCGAATCAGGAGAAGCGAAAGCTCGAGAAGCGAGGATGCTGCGGCGAATGCCGCCTTCCTCATCCAAAATGTCCCAACCGAATTCATCCGCGAGAGTATTGACGATATCAGAGCCCGGCACATACAGAGATTTTGCAAGCTCATCCAGATCGATAAGCATAGCGCCACGAGATTCGAAATAGCGGCAGGCCGTCGACTTACCCGAAGCAATATTGCCCAAGACAAATACGGTAAACATCAAGCCCTCCCTAACGCCAATGCGAGTAATTATCGCTCAAATACACTAGAAGGACTCAAAATACAGCCAAAGAGTAAGAGCTCATACGGGGGAGGTAGGTCCCAAAGCACAACGTGTATACAACGCAAAAAGGGGGAGGCCGCGAGGCCTCCCCCTTCTCAGTTCAAGCGTACGGCTCGGTGCCGTCCACCGGTCAGC
>CAKURW010000021.1 GCA_934675795.1 uncultured Collinsella sp. | reverse complement strand
CCCCGCCCTCGTCGCTCTCAAACAAAACCACCCGATCATCAAACAGCTCCATCGCGTCCCCTTTCTCTCGCTCTTATCTAGTAAAAGCATAGCAGGTAGATGACTGTATACAGAACAGTTGTTCGTGTATTTTCTATTGAGCTGTCCGCACGGCATGGTATGGACCTGCGCACGAAATAGGGCGCCCCCGAAGGAGCGCCCTTGCATATCGCCTATGCAGCCAAGTTACGCGACCGGCTCGATCTTCTCGAGGCCGCCCATGTAGGGACGCAGGACCTCGGGGATCGTGATGGTGCCGTCGGCGTTCTGGTAGTTCTCCAGAATGGCAGCCATGGTGCGGCCAGCCGGCAGGCCGGAACCGTTAAGGGTGTGCAGGTAGCGCGAACCCTTGAAGTTCTCGGGGTCGCGATACTTGATGTTGGCGCGACGGGCCTGGAAGTCACCGCAGTTGGAGCAGGAGCTGATCTCCTTGTAGGCGTTGTAGCTCGGCAGCCAGACCTCGATGTCGTAGGTCTGACGGGCAGAGAAGCCCAAGTCGCCGGTGCACAGGCTAATCACGCGATACGGAAGGCCCAGCTGCTGCAGCAGGTACTCGGCCTCGGCGGTCATGCTCTCGAGCTCCTCGTCAGACTCCTCCGGCTTAGCGAACTTGACCATCTCGACCTTGTCGAACTCGTGCTGACGGATGATGCCGCGGGTGTCGCGACCGGCGGAACCGGCCTCCTCGCGGAAGCAGGGGGTGAAGGCGGTGTAGCGGCGCGGCAGGGTGTCGGCATCGAGGACCTCGCCGGCGTGCAGGTTGGTGAGCACGACCTCGGCGGTGGGGATCAGGAAGTTGTCACCCGAGACGTGATAGGCGTCGTCCTCGAACTTGGGCAGCTGACCCGTGCCAAACATGGTCTGACGCTTGACGACGATGGGCGGCCACCACTCCTTAAAACCACGGCTGGTGTGCGTATCGAGGAAGAAGTTGATGAGGGCACGCTCCAGGCGGGCGCCGGCGCCACCGAGAACGGTGAAACGGCTGCCGGAGAGCTTGTTGCCGCGCTCGAAGTCGAGGATGTCCAGATCGGTGCCCAGATCCCAGTGCGGCTTAAAGTCGAAGTCGAACTCGCGCGGGGTGCCCCAACGACGGCGCTCAACGTTCTCGTCCTCGTCTTTGCCGTACGGCGTGGCCTCGCAAGGAATGTTGGGCAGGTGAGCCATGAAGTCGTACTGCTCCTGCTCGAGAGCAGTACGGCGCTCGGCCAGACCGTCAATCTTCTCGTTGACGGCGCGCACGGCCTCCTTGGCGGCCTCGGCCTCGTCCTTCTTGCCCTCCTTCATCAGGGCGCCGATCTTCTTGGACTCGGCATTGCGCGTAGCCTGGAGCTCCTCGACCTCGGTGATGACGGCACGACGCTCGTCGTCGAGCTCAAAGAACTTCTCGCGATCCCAAGACGTCTGGCGGTTAGCCATGGCGACATCGATGGCATCGGGGTTCTCGCGAACAAACTTGATATCAAGCATTAGATCCTCCGGCGATATACATTCCATTTAGGTTGCAACCTTGTACATGTATGGGCAAGTATATACTTATGAGCGTTTACGACCCAACTCAACTACGCAAGAAGGCACCCAATGGACGCAGTTTTTTCCTTTTTGTTTGGCACCCGCACCGGTTTTGCCATCCTTTTCGCCGGCGGCATCCTGCTGTTTGCGATTATTGCCTTTGTAATGGAAAAGCGCACCCATAAGATGTATGTCGACCGCGGCCCCAAGTCCGAGGACGAAGAAGACAGCTTCTGGGACTAACCCGCCAAAAAGGGACAGGTTTATTTTGGTCGGTTTTATCTGGGCAAACGCAAGTGCCCCGCAACTGGAATTGAACCAGTTGCGGGGCACTTTTCGCTAAAAGGACAAAACCGCAGGAAAAACCTGCCAACATAAACCTGTCCCTAAATAGCAGGTTTTACTGGAGGGTTGCGTCGATTGCCTTGACCAGGGCGCTGCGCATGCCGGCGTCCTCGAGCGCGACGACGCCCTTGATGGTGGCACCGCCGGGCGAGCACACGGCATCCTTCATCGCTGCGGGATGCTGACCGGTTGCGAGCTGCAGCTTTGCCGTACCCAGCACCATCTGGCTCACAATGCGATAGGCATCAGCACGCGGGATACCGTGCTTGACCGCTGCATCGCCCAGGGCCTCGATTGCCATAGCGACAAATGCCGGAGCGCAACCACCCACCGTGCCGCCCACGAACAGCAGGCTCGTATCGAGCTCGACCACCGCACCGAGCTTGCCAAGCAGATCAAGCACCACTGCGCTCTGCTCATCACTAAGCGTGGAAGCCTTCTCGCAAGCGATGACGCCCTCGCCCACCGAAACCGGCGTGTTGGGCACCGTCGAGATATGCGCGACGCCCGGCAGGACCTGCTCCCACTTGGCACTGTCCCAGGTCCAGGCAACCGACAGAACGACCTTTTTGGCAAGAGCATCCTTGAGCGGGACGAATACCTTCTCGATCATGTACGGTTTGACCGCAGCGACCACGATATCGGATGCGGCGACAACCTCGGCGGCATCGTGGCAGGCGACCATGCCGCGCGCCTCGCAGCGCTCAACCAGTGCGTCGTAGCGACCCGCGCAGGCGCACATGTCGCTCGCAGCTACACCGGCAGCGATCCAGCCATCGGCCATAGCGCTCGCCATATTGCCAAAACCGACAAATCCAATCTTCATATCTCATAGTCCTTTCAGACACATTCCTCAAAACGAAAGGTATTGTCCCACGCCATTGTTTCGTATTGCCGACCTATTTGTGATACGGCTCGCCTCGGCTGATCTTGCAGGCGCGGTAGATTTGCTCCAGCAGCACCACGCGCGCCAGGTTATGCGGCAAGGTAATGCGTCCAAAGCTGAGCATCTCGTCGGCGCGGGCGCGCACGTCATCGCTCACGCCGTCCGATCCGCCAATCACAAAGGCGATGTCGCTGTTACCACGCAGCATAAGATCATCGAGCCGCGCCGAAAACTCCTCGCTCGAGCGCTCTTTGCCCTCAATGGCCAGCAGGATCACATGCGCTCGAGACGGCAAGGCAGCAAGAATCGCCGCCCCCTCCTTGTCGCGCGCGGCATCCACGCCGCCCGCCTTAGCCGGGTCGATATCGGCCACCTCGCGGATATCAACCTTGGCATAGGCACCTAGGCGCTTGGCGTACTCAGCGCACGCGTCCTTCCAAAAGCGCTCCTTGAGCTTACCGACGCAAACGACGGTGTATTTCACGCGCGTCTACTCCTTCGAATCGTTTTGAACTTTGCCGGCGGTCAGCATCTGCTCGAACATCGAGGCCGACTGCGAAAAGTCGCTCGGCAGCACGACCGTCGAGGTTTTACCCGTGCGAGCGAACTCCGTCATCATCTCGGACCACTGCGTAAACATGAACAGTTGGTTGGCCTCGTCATTGCCGACACCCGTCTCCTGTATGATCTCGAGCGAATCTTTGATACCCAGCGCGATGGCCTTGCGCTGGTTGGCGATGCCCTCGCCCGCCTTTTCCATTGCCTCAGCCTCGGCGGTCGCCTCGGTGACGCGCTTGATGCGGTCGGCCTCAGCGAGCTCCTGTGCCGCAGCGCGCTTGCGCTGGGCGGCGTTGATGTCGTTCATGGAGTTCTCGACCTCGGTCGGCAGTGCGATTTTGGTGATGAGCGTCGACACGAGGGTGAAGCCGTAGGCGGCCATCTGCTCGGAAACGGTAGCGTTGACATCCTTGGCGATGTCGTCCTTCTTGGCAAAGACCTCATCGAGTGTGTAGACGGGAATCGAAGAGCGCAGGGCGTCGGTGATGAAGTCACGCATCTGGTCGACGGGCTCCTGCAGCATGTAGTAGCTCTTGTAGATACCCGAATCTGCCGGGCCGGCGCCCATGTCATAGCTCACGTGGTACTGAGCAGAGACCTCAAGGCCGATGGTCACGTTGTCCTGGGTCTTAACGTCGATGCCAAAACCGTTTTTCATGGTGCGCAGACTCACCGTGGCGGCCTTGCGGTCGATCACGGGTACCTTCATGTGGAAGCCCGCGTTGACGATGCGATTGAACTTACCCAGGCGCTCGATGATCACGGCATGCTGTTGTTCAACGACATAGCAGGCGTTGGGAAGCAGCAGCAACAGAATGATGATGGGAATCAAAAGGCTGGTAAGGGCGGCGATGATACCGGACAACAGCATGGTCTCTCCTCTGATAGGCACACGTTGGCATTAGGATACCCGCACGAAGCAGCAACGTGACATCAACAAGAGGCCCATAACAAAAAAGCCCCCATTGCTGGGAGCTCTTTCATTCAATGGTGCGGGCGAAAGGACGTCCGCGTATCCGCTTCGCGGATCCACACCGGCTTCGGCCGCCTGCCGGCGTCCTCGCCAGCTCGCTAAAAACGCTCCGCGCTTTCTTTACGCTCGCTCCTTCGCAGGTTCAAGTCCCCGCGATGGGCCCATAACAAAAAAGCCCCCATTGCTGGGAGCTCTTTCATTTAATGGTGCGGGCGAAAGGACTTGAACCTTCATGGGGTTGCCCCCATACGGACCTGAACCGTACGCGTCTGCCAATTCCGCCACGCCCGCGTGCAGGAATTAGAATAACGGAGCGCCACCGCGAACGCAAGAACTATTTTTGAAAAAGTTTGCAGGCATTTTCCCAAGCGGCTTGCGCGATTGCCTCAGCATCCTCGCCGGTACGATCGACACGGTCGTTAACCAGCGCGTTTGCCGTAATGGAGATCATTGCGGGCTCGCATTCAAGACCGCGGATGGGCTCCGGAGCCATATACGGGCAATCCGTCTCGAACAAAATTCGATCGAGTGGGGTTGCCGCAAATGCCTCGCGCACGTCGTCGTTGCGCTTAAAGGTGGCCGCACCACCATAGGCGATATAGCAGCCCAGCTCCACAAAGCGCTCCATCGTGGCGCGGTCCTCGCCAAAGCAGTGCAGCACACAACCGGCCTGGGGCACGCCCACCTCACGAAGCACGTTGTAGGCGTCCACGTGCGAGGTGCGCTCCTGGTCCGTGTCCTCGTGACGCAGGTGCAGCTCCACCGGCACATTGCGGCGCACGGCAAGCTCGAGCTGGCGCGCCATGCAATCAATCTGCACGTTATGGGGTGCCGGCGCGATATCGTCGTCATAGTCCATGTGATAGTCCAGGCCGATTTCGCCAATACCGGCGCATAAGGGGTCATCAAGTGCGGCAACGACCTGTGCATGAACGTCGTCGGTATAGTCCGGCGCGCCATACGGATGCACGCCGGCAAGATACTTGATCTGCGGGATATCCTGCATCGGAAGAATCTCGCGCACCAGCCAGTCGCTATAGTCCGCCACGCTGCGCTTGTCGGCAATGGGGTCGAACATCGTCACCAACAGGTCGACGCCCGCGGCTTTGGCGCGCACGAGCGTCTCGGGCACATCCTTGCCCCAAAACGAAAGCAGATGTGCATGCGTGTCGGCAAGCGGCGCCAAGGGCACGGGACAAGCAACCGTCTTCTTTTTCTTGGTAAACGTCACGCGTTCGGCATTAGGCGTCATGGATTAGCTCCCGGGCCAGACGGACAAAGTCGGCAACATCGAGCGTCTCGGCGCGCGTGGTGGGTGCGATACCGCAAACCTCAAAAGCGGCATCGAGCACGTCCTTGGCAAAACCGTTGGCGCTCATGGAATTGCGGATGGTCTTGCGACGCTGAGCAAATGCAGCATCAATCACGCGGGCCACAAATTCGCGATCGAGTCCTTCGGGCACCACGCCGTCAACACGGTCGATACGCACGACGGCCGAGTCCACGTGCGGCGCCGGCATAAAGCAACGCGGCGGCACCTCAAAGCGACCCGTAACCTGCGCATACAGGCCGAGCTTTGTCGTGTAGCCGCCATAGGTCTTGTTGCCCGGCGTTGCGGCAATACGATCGGCAACCTCCTTTTGCACCATGACGACGGCGCGCTTGAGCGCGGGCATCGTCTGGAAGAACTGCAGGATGATTGTCGCCGCCACGTTATAGGGCAAGTTCGCGACAAATACCGTCGGCTCACCGCCGGCGGCCTGCTCAATCTGCTCCGGCGTCACCTTAAGCGCGTCGCCCATGATAAAGCGGAAGTTGGCGTAGTCGGCGGCGTGAGCATCGAGCACCGGCTCGAGCTCGGGATCGGCCTCGATCGACGTGACGCACGCCGCCTCCTGCAACAGCGCAAGCGTGAGCGTACCAACGCCCGGACCAACCTCGAGCACGCGCTCATCGCCTGCAAGCTCGGCAAGCTCGCAAATGCGCTCAATTACATGGTTGTCGATCAGGAAGTTCTGGCCCAGGCGATGCTTGGTCGCAAGGCCAAACTCCTCCAGCAGCTCCCTGGTGGCCGTGGGGTTTGCCAAAGGCGAAGTTGTCATGGTTGCCTCCTTAGCATGATGGCGGCGTCTTGAAACAAAAGGGCATGGACCGTGGCGGCCATGCCCTTACAGCTAAACAGCAAATTGCCGATATGGCGCTCGCGCGGTCTCTACGCCAGACGCGGGAACAGCGGATCGCCCTTCTCGACGGGCTGACCGCCGGCAAGCAGGCCCCAAGCGCAAATGCCCTTGAGGTCGTCGCTCGCGGCCTCGTCCTCGCAGGACAGGCGGCGCAGGGCTTCGGCAGAGGTCTGAGGCATGAGCGGCATCAGCAGGTGAGCGGCAATGCGGATGGCCTCGAGCAGGTTGTAGATCACAAATGCCAGCTCGTCAGCCTTAGCCTCATCCTTGGCAAGCGCCCAAGGCTCGGAGTCCTCGATGTAGTGGTTGGCGGCGTGGATGAGCTCCATAACCTCGTCCTTGGCTCCGCCGTAATCGAGCACGTCCATCTTGGCCATGTAGCGCTCGACCAGGCCGTCGGCGATCTTTGCCAGCGGGTTGTCGAACGCATCGAACGATGCGGGCTTGGCGGGCGCGCAGCCGTCAAAGTACTTGCCGCTCATGTTGAGCGAACGCGAGATGAGGTTGCCCCAGCTGTTGGCCAGGTCGGCGTTGTAGACCTGCTCCATGCGATCGAAGCTGATGGCGCCGTCGGTGCCGGGGACGACGTCGGTCATAAAGTAGTAGCGATAGCCCTCGACGCCCAGCATGTCGATAACGTCCTGCGGAGCGATAGCGTTGCCGCGGCTCTTGGACATCTTCTCGGCCTTGCCGGTCTCGGCATTGCGCACGGTCAGGAAGCCGTGGGCAAAAACGTGCTCGGGCAGGGCCTCGCCGATGGCCATGAGCATGGCGGGCCAAATGACGCAGTGGAAGCGGATGATGTCCTTACCCACGATGTGGAACTGCGCGGGCCAGCGATAGGCCAGCTCGGCACGCGCCTCATCGGTGTCGACACCGTAGCCGACGGCCGTCATATAGTTGAGCAGCGCATCGAACCACACGTAGGTCACGTGACCCTCGTCAAACGGGACCTGGATGCCCCAGTCAAAGCTCGTACGGCTCACGGAAAGGTCATTAAGGCCGCCCTCGACAAAACTGCGTACCTCATTCATACGGAACGCAGGCTCGACAAAGTCGGGGTGCTCGTCATAGAGCTTGAGCAGCTTGTCCTGGAAGGCGGAAAGCTTAAAGAAGTAGGACTCCTCCTGCACGCGCTCAAGCGGACGGTGGCAGTCGGGGCACAGGTGCTGGCCGACGCTGCCGTACTCCTCGTCGCCCTTCTGGACCTGCGTATCAGTGAAGTAGGTCTCGTCAGGCACGCAATACCAACCGTCGTAGCT
The DNA here is from genome assembly GCA_934675795.1 of uncultured Collinsella sp. Classification (GTDB taxonomy): domain Bacteria; phylum Actinomycetota; class Coriobacteriia; order Coriobacteriales; family Coriobacteriaceae; genus Collinsella. The sequence continues at coordinate 21,846 of CAKURW010000021.1, read as the reverse complement.
GCCCTTATACAGGTAGCCGGACTCCTTCATGCGCTCCCACAGGTACTGCACAGCATGATGCTGGCGCGGCTCGGTGGTGCGGATGAAGTCGTCGTTGGAAATCTCGAGCTTGCTCCAAAGCTCCTTGAAGTGCGGGGCCTGGCTGTCGGTCCACTCCTGCGGCGTCATGTTGTGCTTGGCTGCGGCCTCGGCGACCTTCTCGCCGTGCTCGTCCATGCCGGTCAGGAACTTGACGTTATAGCCAGCGGAGCGGCGATAGCGAGCCTGAACGTCGGCGATGATGGTGGAATAAGCCGTGCCCAGGTGCGGATCGGCGTTGACGTAGTAGATGGGCGTCGTGATAAAGAACGAAGGCTTGCTTTGATCCATGGGGTTTGTCCTCCAGAAAAACGTTGCATACAGGGGATGATTCTAGCGCAAGGGCTGGATATCCTCCATCTATTGCATATCGAGCACCATGGCATAGACATCGCGCTTGCGGCGCGAATACTTCTGAGACAGGCGTTTGGCCACCGCAGAGGCGGGCTCCCCCTCCTCGAGCGCGGCGCGGATATCCTCGCGCAGGGCCTCGTCGGGATCCGCTGCCGCTGCGCCAACCGGCACGATACCGGCCTCCTCATCCTCGCTCGGCGGCGCGATGACCAGCGCAATCTCGCCCTTTACCTCGCCGCGAGCACGCAGCTCCTCGGCAAGCTGGGCAGCGGGCCCGCGCAAGACCTCCTCGTGCAGCTTGGTGAGTTCGCGGCAGACGGCAACCTCACGCTGGGGAAAGACCTCCGCCACGGCCTCGAGCGTCGCCACGATGCGATGTGGAGACTCGTAGAAGATGAGTGCGCCGGGCACCACGGCAAGGCGCTGCAAACGGCGCACGCGGTCGCCGTGCTTTCGGCCCAAAAAGCCCTCGAAGAAAAAATGCTCGCAGGGAATACCGGACGAAACGAGCGCCGTGACGCAAGCAGAGGGCCCGGGAATAACTTCGACGGGCACATCGGCCTCACGCGCCGCCTCGACCAGCGCCTGGCCGGGATCGGACACGCTCGGCATGCCGGCGTCCGAGGCAAAGGCGAGGGTCTCCCCCGTCAGCAGACGGTCGACCAGGCCGGCGGCGCGGCTGGCGATCACATTCTCGTCGCAACGGACAAGCGGCTTGGAAATGCCCAGGTGCATCAGCAGCTTTGACGTCACACGCGTGTCTTCGCAGCAAATGGCATCGGCAGCGGCAAAGGCCTCGCCAACGCGCGGGGACAGGTCGCCCAGGTTGCCGATGGGCGTGCCGACCACATAGAGTTTGCCCGTATGGGCGCTGTTTTGCGTCATATCAACCTATTCAATCATGCCACGCTCGAGCGTACCGAGCGCCGCGCGGGCGTCCCATGCTGCAATGCGCTTCTCGGTCTTCCACGTTTGGAAGAACCAACCGGCAGCCGGCGCAAACGAAGCCAGCTGGTTGGCGATAAACACGCGCTCGTAGGCATTGCGGCCCTCGGGCGTAACCGACGAGTTGGCAAAGATCGCCGCGCCCGACCATTCGCCCACCAGCACGGGGAACCCAGTCGAAATCGCTTCTTTAAGCTCGCGCTTGTTACGGGAAATCGCCGTCGTCAGCCCGCGGGGGCTCGTGATATCGAGCGCATACTCGTCGCGGTAATGGTACAGGTGAAGGTCCATGTAGACGTTCTTGTACTTGGCGCCGCGCATAAAATGCTTCCACTCGCTGGGATGCCCCGAAGACGAAAAGACGACGATCTTATCCTCGGGCATATACGAACGGACGAGCTCGTAGGCATCGCGATAGAAATTGCGCAGGTAGTGAGCCGGAATGCCATCCGTCATGGCAAAGAGACTCTTGCGGACACTCATCTGCGGCGTATCCAGCAGCTCAATGCCCAGCAGGCTCTCGGCCTCGCCGTAACGCTCGGCCAAGCGCTCGAGCACGTCGAGTGCGACATGGCGGCCGTTAGTGGACGAATGCCACTCGGCAACAGCCTCCGGCGTGGCGGGCGAATCGTTGGAATCGCCCTGACCACCGGGCACAGTCGCCAGGTCAAGCAGCACGCGAATGTTGTACTTGGCAGCCCACTCAATCGCGCGGTCGATGTAATCGACAACCGAGATGTAGGAGGCATCGGACTCCTGTGAGCCAAAGGCATACCAGGGCACCGGCAGGCGCACGGCGTTGAGGCCGATCTGCGCCATGCGACGGAAATCATCCTCGCTCACAAACGTCTCGTAATGACGGCGCATGCGCTCGTTATAGGCGGCGGTGCCCATGGCCTCCTGCAGCTCGGCCGCGTTGGATGCACCGGTCGCCGCATATAGCGACGGGGTCACCCAAGGCTCGGGAATAAACCAGCCAGAGAGATTAACGCCGAGTATCCTCTCCATCACTGCCCCCTTCGGATCATACGGGCTAAGCCCGCATCGCTCTTGCATGACATATCTATCGATTTGAGTATACCCGCGCATGCAGACAGGCGACCGAACGGTCTACAAAGTGGCGCAAAAGTGGGAGGAATGTCTGGGACAGGTGGGCACGAGCTGGTGCGCCGAGATGTGCACGCACGTCGGAAGTAAGCGCCGGAAAGCGCGTCCCGTTTTTCGCAAAAGACTGGGATGCATTTTCCGCGGGTCCACATAAAAGAAAAGGACCCCTTTGCAGAGGTCCTAGTCAATTCAAGGTGGCGGGGAAGGGAATCGAACCCCTGACACGAGGATTTTCAGTCCTCTGCTCTACCAACTGAGCTACCCAGCCATTTGAGGTGTGCCTTGTTTCAAGGCTTGATTAGTATAACCAAGGACGCGTTCCGGTCAACCGAGAATTTTAAAAAAGTTTTTGAGCACAGCCTCGGTTCTATAAATCGGCACGTCAGAGGCATCAGCCGGCAGCAAGAAGTTTTTCACTCAGAGCCGCACGGGCAAACTCACTTGGCGTCATCCCCTCGGCAGCCGCCCGTCGACGAATGGCCTCCTTCATTCCCAGAGGAATCTTGACCGACAGCGTTGCCGTCCCCTCACCTGAGAGTGGGGGCCGTCCATGCACGATCCCACCAACGGTGTGTTCGCCATCCGGAAACTCTCCGCGCTCGTACGACTCGCACCACGCGTCAATCATTTCATCCGTTACAACCTGACCATTAGCGGCCGTATACGTCTTGCCCATCATCGACCCCTTTGCCGAGCCCGTTCAATCTCCTGCCAAAAATTCTTCTGGACTGGAGACAAGGCATGAATGATAAGCCACCCACGGACAAGCTCGACCGCGACAAGCTCCACGCTTCGTCCGTCTGGGAGCCATCCAATCGCAAGCCATCTCGGCGGCTCGTCCTTCGACTCGCGACGAATGCACTCAGTAACCGCAAGCCAAGCGCCAAGCACCTGCTTTTCTGTCAGGTGCTTTTTAGCGTTGGGATGGATCTCAACATCCATGCATCTTCTCCTCCATCTTACCCAATTTCGTATGACGAAAGTCCGCTGTCGCCAATTCTTAAGCCGGCACGCGTTGGAGAGCAGGGGTCGAAACAATGATTGAAGGGCGCTCTAGTGCGGCCCAGGCGCCGGGGCAGGAGCACATACGCCAGGGACGTACGTTTTCGTAGCGCGCGAGGATATTGCCGTCGCGATCGATGAAGGCGATGTCGATGGGATAGGCCATAAAACACGTATGGACCGAAGAGCAGCGTGGAAATGCCATGACGAGCGGCAGACCGTTGGCGGCAACCGGACACCGTCCCAGCATGCCGCGCAGGCGCACGGCAACCGACTCCGCCACCGCAAACTCGGCCGGCGTCCAGCCCAGCCTATTGAGTGCCCGCGCGTAGGCGATGTAGGACGAGACCGCGGTCACATGACCACCCCCGGACGCCATGGATCGACCGTCACCGCGCGCTCGTGTGACAACTTTGCCGGTGCCCCCAGCGAAACGCCGGCGATGCTGAACGAGCTCGGCCACGGCTCATAGCGCATGGTGCAGGTATAGGTCCTAAACGTACCGGATAGGGAGAGCAGAGCACCATCCGTTGCCTCCGCGCCTTGCTCGCTCGACACTTCGATCTGCAAGTCATAGCCTTCCATGGCATTCAGAATTTGAGTCTGGACCGTCGCCGAGGCATCGACAGAGCTTTCGTCGCTCTCCCCCTCCGATGCCACGGCGTGCGCCAACACGATGTCGGGCACCACGCGGTCGAAGCGCGCGACAGCGCTGGCATAGATCATGACGTTGTACACGATGAGTGCCAGCACCAGCAAAACGGGCGCAACCACTGCCATCTCCACCGTCGCTTGGGCGCGCTCCTCGCGCAGACGCATGCGGATACTCATTACGACCCACCGCCCAGAGCGCCAACCAGCGTGGCGACATCGACGGTGAGTGGGATGGAGCTGCCGCCGGGCAGAGGAATCTCCGCAAGCGTGAACACCGCACCGCTGATGGTGCGTTCGACTTGATATTCCAACGCCTCGCAAAGCGCCTTGGGATCGGTCACGCCCAACGGAATACTTCGCAGTTTGTCTTGCGCTTGAGAGAGACCCGCAATGTCAGACCCCGGACTCTTAATGACATTTGCGGAATCGGTCAGCACCGGCTTTCGCAGGCGCAAGTCGCACGGTTCCAAACCCAGCGCCGCCACGGACGCCGAAACGGTATCGCCGAGCCACGATGCAATGGAGCCCAACGCGCCGCTGCCCCCTCCTAGGCCTTTAATCATCTCGTCCATAAGTTCGTCGGCCGAACCTTGGATGTCTCCGTATCCCACAAGCAGCCGTCCCCAGACATCCATGACGCCATCGAGTACGCCGGCAACGCCACCCGAGCGTTCCTTCAATGTCGAGAAAAATCGCGAAAGCACGTTGTTTTGCGCCGTCTCCTCATCGGGCGCCAGCACCGCGGCAGAGATGGCACCGCGATCGCCAAGCTCAACCGCCGTGTTAAACGAAGAGTTAAGTTGATCGGGGCTGGTGATATCACCCGAAACTGCAAAGGCGACTACGCCGTTGCGGCCAGGTGGGGCGATACGCGGACGCTCACTGGAAAGTTCTTTGATGGCGGTATCGAACGCATTGCCCACACGGTCGGCTTCGTCCTCGGTCTGACGCTCGAGCTCGAGCTCCTTGTTGCGACAGTCGACGTAGTCCTCCAGGGCGTCTTTAAACTTGTCAAAGTGATACTCGAAGCCGTTTTCGATAGAGGTTGAAGGCGCCGCAACAGCACCAAGCGACAAAACGCCAAAATGGCATTTGCTGCATTTATCCTGTCCATCGTAATCGGCAACCGAAGCAAATCCGCTCGGCGTCCCTTTCTTATAGTTAGGGCAGGTCGTCCCGTAATGCAGATACGCCTTGTCATCGTTCACGCTCGTCGGCCACACCGCATCGGTATAGAGTTCCGTCGCCCGAACCTCATCAGAGTTGCGCGGCAGCAGCGGAATATAGGAGGAAACCCTGTCTCCGTTCTCGGTTATATGTGCCCGATCGACCTCCGCGCTCGCATAGGTATAAAACGCCTTACGCGCCGCAGACTCTGCCTTCATCTCGACACTCGAGCCGTGGGGCTTCTCATTTGTCAGACGCCAATGGTAGTAGTCCTTCGCGCGATCAAGGGCAACTTGGGGCTCCCACGTAACGCTCGATGAGTAATGCGGATTTTGAACACCGGAGAGATCCGTTAGGCTTTTCATACGCTCCCACATGCAAGAACAGCCGCCGACCGAGCCCTTGTCAGACCCACCACAATCCGCCAGCCAAGCACGCTCTTTAGCCTTCGCCGTGTCCTCAGAAGCCTTCCGCAGCTCCTCGGCCGCACGCTCTAAATCATCTGATGTGTCTTTCATGGTATCGGTCGAGATCTCGGACCCTTTGAGCGCAGCGAAGTCCGACTCGGATGTCCTAGGCACGGCAAGCGCCGTACCGGTATAGGTCACACTATCGGTATCCTGCGCCGACACCGCCTGCGTGGCACGCGCGGCAATCAGATACGGCAGAGCCGTCTCGATTTTCTGCAAGCCTTCCGATGCGCTTTTGGCAAACTTGTTGCGCGTTTTAATGATCTCAATCCCGGTGTCGACCATATTGCCGGCAACTGGTTCGGCACCCGGGATGAGGATGGCGACCAGGCCCGTCCCGATCGTGGCAAACCCCGCTAGCCCCAGACTCAAGATGCTCGCATCAACCACCGTGGCAGCCGTGTGATAGGACGACACTACGTTGGCACCCGCCAGCGCGCCGCTATCGGCCGCCACCTGGGTATCCCCCGCGCGCGACATGCTCCATATCGCCGCGGTCGACGAAAACAACAACGTGAGCACCACTAGGATGACCACGGCAGAGGAAAGCGTGGTGTAGGCACCGTCTTCGATAAACAGGTCGATACCGGCTCGACCCATAAAGCCGCCTCGTTTGCGATGGTAGCTCGAACGGCGTGTCAAAACGCGTCTAGACCAGAAGCGCTTAATCCCATGCAGCAATCCACGAATCATAATCTCCCTCCAGCCATTCGGGACGCGATTGATACGAGACATCGACCTTGAGCTCAACGTAGCCGCCCTCGGCGGTACCACCCATAGCCTGCGCAAACGCACCGATCACAGGCAACGGCTTGACCTCGCCGGAAACGGACACGGACGAGACGCCACCCGCACCGGCCCGGCCAAGCTCGATATCCCACGACAACGGCCCGCCGGCATGAAAGATCGAGACGTTGGGCACTGCGGCAAGCCGGCGGCGGGTGAACTCCTTAAGACCGTCGTCCTCCGCCGTCGTCGTGGTCATGAGCCGCGCGGTCTCGGCGGCGGCAGACTCCATGACCGCGCGCGTATAGAGCAGGCACACCGGTTGCAGTGCGAGAAGGATGAGCGTCAGAAACGTCGGCAGCAAAAAAGCGGCCTCGACCGTAGACTGCGCCCGGTCCTCGCGCGCGATATCAATACAACGCAATGTCCTTAGCGCCCGCAGCGGCGTCGATAACCGACGTCGAGGCAACGCCATGGGATGCCGCCCGCTCAACCAGCGCCGCCAAGCGCCCATCGGTGCCGGCACGCCAAAGCCCCGCGATCGCCAGCACGATCGATAACAGCGCCATTGTGACGATGGCGTATTCGACCGTCGCCTGGGCAGATTCCTCACGCAGGACATCATGCATTTCACGATCCCTCCTTTGAGCTTATTGTTTGCGGGCTCAGGCGCACGGCGCGCAGACGACACGAAGCATCGCCAGCATCCGCGGCAATTGTCACCATATCGACCCAGCCGCGTCCGTCGCGCACGATGGCGCCCCACACGTTTCCCTTGATGTCGAGATAGCCGCTCAGAGCAAGTTGCGCCGTGGGTACCTCGCGATAGGCACGCAGCATATCCGCCGCCGCTTCGGTCATCGGTCGGTCCTCGGACCATGCAAGCCGGACCGCAATCGCGTTGCCCTCAGGCGAATCCGTCGCAGTGCCAGACCGCTTGTCGAGCGTCCGCAGAAAAGTTTGCGCCGTGACAGCGACATCCGAATCGTCTGCATCTCGCATCTCATCTTTTTGAGACGCCACCGCCGAATCTGAGCCCAAATCGGAGGCGGTCCAAGGACGCTGCTGCCGCGCGGCGTTAAGCCCCCAAAGCACCGCCGCTATCGCCACGGTCAGGCAAGCAAACACCAGCAGCACCCCGATGGGGCGCTCGCCCTCTACAGGCTGTTGATGCCCTCGCTGATAGCGTTCCATAGATCTTGGACCTTGCCCTTAAATGCGACGATGGCGATAATCGCGATCACCACGAGCACGCCGACCAAGATGGCATACTCGGTGGTACCCTGTGCACTCTCCTCCTGCAATAGTTCCTTGGCGCGCTGACGAACATGTGCCGCCCGGCAAAACGCCCAGCCCTGGACCTTGCCAGCAGCGTCAGTCATCGTGTTCATGTATTCCTCCCTACATCATCCCGCCTGCTCCCAGCAGCGGGCCCAATATGGACAGAAGCAACGCCGGCAAGATGAGCGTGCCGGTGGGAATCAGCAGCTTGACGGGCGCACGCTCGATCTCGCGCTCGACCGCGGCGCGATGAGCCGCACGGATCTCGCGACTTTGAGCGGCCAGCGTCTCGGCAAGTGGGGCACCCAGGGCGAGCGCCTGCCCCACCGTGATGGCAAAGGTCTCGAGCGCTCGCACGTCCAGGTCGCGCGCAGCGGCCAACAACTCGTCCTCACGCGTGCCCACGCCCACCTGCCACGCCATGCAGGCGCGCTCAAGGCGAAGAGCCAGCACTGACCGGCGGTTGGCGCAGAAAATCTCAAGCGCCGCATCAAACGAAAGACCGGCCGAAAGACCCAAGCGCACAACATCGATCATCTCGGACACTTCGCCGAGCGACACTCGCGCCGGGCCGCCCGCTCCAACCGCGCCCTTCACTCGCGCGGTCAGAGCATCGACCACCGAGCGACCCGCGGCAGCGACCAGCACCGCCTCGCGCTTGCAGGCCCCTGCGATCTTGCGTGCATCCGCCCGATCCAAACCCGTCGCGACAAATACACTCAGGGCGCACAGGCAAGCCGCAACTGCAACCGGGGCGCTCATAGCTCCACCCGCATAATGCGCCGGATAACCACCAGGGCAACGGCGTTGAGGGCAAGACCCAGCACCACAGCGCCCGCGCCGGCAGGCGTCGCAAGACCGCGACGAAAATCTGCCGAAAGCAGCGCCAACACCGCGCACATGCCCGCCGGCATCGCCGCGACCATATGCGCCGACATGCGAGCCTGCGACGTCTTGACATCCAGGCGGCGCTTGAGCTCAATGCGCTCCCCTACCATGCTCGACGCCTCGGACAGCAAGTCGGCAAGCGGAGCGCCGGTGCGCTGTGACACCTTAAGCGCCAAGGTCACAAGCGAAAGACCGGGGGCGTCGATGCGCACGAGCAAGTCATCGAGCGCGTCGGTCGCCGAGATACCGCAATCGATCGCCGCCGCCACCCGCAAAAACTCGGTATGCACCGGTTCTTGCGCATGAGCGCCCACAAAGCGCATGCCCTGGGCCAGCGAATGTCCCGAGGCAAGCGACATGGAAAGTGCGGTAAACGCCTCGGGCATGGCCTCTTCTGCATCGTGTTGCTCGCGCCGGCTCTCAAAGCCATCCCGAGCGGCGCCAGCGGCAATCGGAGCAACAAGTCCCAAGGCAAACCCGAGGGGCGATAACGACACCATCGTTAGTAAAACGCTGCAGACACCGCTCGATAGCAGTAGAAACGCCAAACGCCCCGAAGCATCTTCAATCACGAGGCCAAGGCGATGCGCCGGAGCCAGCGATGCCCACGAACGGGCGATCTTTTTCAGCAGATCGTTTTCCACCAGCTCACGCGGCAGCTTCTCTGCCACCGTCTCGAGCGCCTGACGCGCCAGCTCCGCCGGCGGCACCTGCGGCACACGAGGTTCCGCCCCGCACGCCGTCGCAACAGAAAACCCTGCCAAACCCCCTACGACGAGGGGCACAGCGACCTCCATTCGTCCACCTCCTCTTGTGTGAGCGTCCCCGACCGCAGGCCTTCTGCGATAAACGGCGGCTCGCGGTCAAGCGCCCAGGTGCGCTCGGCGGCATCGAAAGTCACATAGCGCTCGAGCTCTACGCCGCCCGACGCGGCGCGACGCACCCCCGAATACGAGGAGACGAAGCGCCTGCCATCGGCGTGGCGCTCGGACATCACGATGCCGTCGAGCGCCATGGCAATCTGCTCCTCGATGAGCTCGCTCGGCAGATCGATGCCATAACGTGCAAGCAACGTCAGACGCACCACGGTCTCCTGTTCTGAACCCGCATGAAGTGTGGTGAGCGACCCGTCGTGGCCCGTATTCATGGCCTGCAACATGTCGCAGCACTCGGCACCGCGCACCTCGCCCACCACGATGCGGTCGGGGCGCATGCGCAGGGCATTGGTCACCAGGTCGCGGATCGTCACCGCGCCCTCGCCCTCAATTGAAGCCTCGCGCGCCTCTAGGCGCACCACGTGCGGATGATGCGCAAACTTGAGCTCGGCAGAGTCCTCGATTGTCACGATGCGCTCGCCGGTGGAAATCTCACATGACAACGCGTTGAGCAGGGTGGTCTTACCAGATCCCGTGCCTCCCGCAACCGCCAGGTCCTGTCGCAGCGACACCGCACACGACAGCAGCTGCGCATACCAAAGCGGCAGCGATCCCAACCCCACGAGCTCGTCCAGCGAGCAGATACGGTCCGAGAACTTTCGGATGGTGAGAATCGGTCCGTCAATCGCCACAGGCGGAATCACCGCGTTGACGCGATAGCCCGTTTTGAGGCGGGCGTTGACGATGGGGCTGCGCTCGTCGATACGGCGGCCAAGTGGCGAGATAATGCGGTCGATAAGCACACGGATCTGCTCATCATCCTCAAACGCATGCTCGATGGGGTGCAAGACGCCGCCGCGTTCAAAGAAAACCGAGCGGCAGCCGTTGATCATGATCTCGGTAACGGTGTCGTCCTCGATGAGCGGCTGCAACGGCCCCAAGCCCACCACGTCATCCAAAATCTCGTCGATGATGGTCTCGCGCTCGGGCGTCGCGAGATCGGTCGGCTCCTCAACATTGAGCGCCGCCTCCACCGCAGGACGCAATTCCGAGCGGGCAAGTGCCGGGTCGATATAGGCGCTGATACGCGCCACTTCGTCGTAACCCATGCGATCCATCACGGCGCGCTTGGTGCGTCGTTTCACGGCGCGACGACGCCCCGCATCTACAGGCGCTGCCGCCGCCGCAGCGCCGGCAGCCTTAATCCTCGTTTGCAGGCTCATCGCTGATCACCCTCGCGCGACCAGGGAAGGCGGATACGCGGGCGTTCGGTGCGCGTTGCACGGTCGGCGACCATATCGCTCCAAGGGCCGACGGCGCACCCCAGTTCCACGAGCATCTCGCGCGTGGCCTCGCGCACGCTGGTCGCGAAAGCGCTCGTCTGACCCACTGCCTCGTCAGCGCGCCCAAACGCCATGAGCGCGGCGAGATCCTGCCCGCCATCGGCGATACGAATCTTTGAGCTCAACGCACAGGCAATCTCAAAGCGCATGGCGACGTCCTCGTCTGCCCCGCGCGCACCGAACCGGTTGAACACGGCGCTCATGCGCGTGCGCGGCACACTTACTCGACCTGCCAGTTCAATGACGCGCGATGCCGATGCCGCGGACGACACCGCCGCATCGCCAACGACCAGGCAACGGTCGCTCGCCGCCACCGCAGCCGCCACGGCGTCGCCCCAAAAGACCGAGGTATCGATAAAGACCACGTCGGATTCGCGACGCAGGACATCAAGCAATAGCTCCACCGGACGTGCCATGAGCTCGGCTTGCTCGGGCGCCGCGACGGGACCCCAGAGCGTAACGCCCGGCGCCACGCGCATCGATGTGGCTACGATATCCGGCTCGGTGAGCGCGCCCGCCGCCGACGGCTCGATAAGTGCCGCCATATCGCGCGGAGCATCGACGCCTAACAAGTCGTAAAGGTTTCCAAACATCAGGTCCAGGTCGAGCACGGCGGCACGCAAGCCCAACAGCGACGATATGTGTGCCATGGTGGCAACGATCGTCGACTTGCCGCAACCGCCCGAACCCGAAATGGCGCAGATGACCGGAGCTCGATGCTGCGGAGCGGCAGCGTCTGCCGGCGGCATCGGAGGCGGCGGGGCGGGCGTCGGCGACAGCGTCCCCGTCTCCCCCGCCGCAACCACACGCTGCGTCCAAGCCGGCATGGCAGCTTGTTCGGTCTGCAAGGCAGGCTCGTTCTGTGCAATCTGCTCATGCTGCATCAGCGACAACTCGCCGCACCCGGCAAAGCCCTCAACTTCGTCGAGTTCATCCGCCAGATTCACGCCGTGCACGTATCCCATATCTACAGCCGGGGAGTCGCCAGCATGCTGTGCCGGCCCTCCAGCGTCATCGTATACAAGGGGGTTCCGGGGGCGCCGACCATGCTCGGCTTCCGCTTTTCCATAATCATCAACACGCGGGCCTCTTGTAGCGCGAGGCGCCCCGGGTTCCCTATCAACAAAAGCATCGGGCTCAATCGTCATGCGCCGATCGGAATCAACCGCTCCCTCGCCCGCGCGCCCGTTGCCGCATATGCTGTGCGCAGCGATGACCTCGGTCGCCCCCGCGCGAAACAGTCCCTCGATATCCGACGGATCGAGCGCTTCTATCAACACGACCACGCGACTCACGCGGCCTTCGGCCGTCAGGCGCGCAACAGTCTTGCGCACATCTTCGATATCAAACAGAGACGCCGCGATGATGGCAGCCCCGCGGCGCGACGGAAACGCCCGCGCCATGGAAATCAGCCCGTCCAGGTCACCCACGCGAAGCACCTGTGCACCCGCATCACGGCCCTCGACTTCCCGCTGCAACAGCCCGTAATCGCCGCACGCGCAGCACGCAAGCCAGATCGCCTTCATCACTCGTCGCCTCCGCTCTTTTTGCCGCGCGCCGTGGCGGGAATCGTCAAGCTGACCGTTCCCTTGCCCGAGGCTCCCAGCAGTTCCTTGACGTCTTCGGGGTCAGCCGCCAGCGTCACCCATTCGATCTTGCCCTCGCGCGTGGCACCGGAATCCTCACTGGTATCGATCACGTACGCGCCGCACAGCCGATCGGTTACGCCGTCTTTTTGCACATACACATCCACGTAGCTGCCCACGCCCGTAGCACCGCCGACCGAGTGCTCGGCATCGACCGCTACCGAAACGGCGACCTTGCCCTTAGGCACCTCGAGCTTGCGGCTCTCGGCCTTGGTGTAGACATTGCAGATCACGGCGTTTTTGGGAATGCGCGAGGTCGTCACGTCACCGCGCACCTGACGCAGCTCGGTGGCCGCATCACGCGGCAACAGGCTCGCCAGCCATTCCTGAGTTATGACATTAGTCTCGTCGAGGGTCTCACCCGCATCGATATCGCGCGCCGCGACGCACACCTCAACGCGGTCGCCGCCGTATTTTGCCAAAGTCTCGGCCTGGGCCTGCTCGGCTTGCGAGCGGATCGACGAGCCGTAGACCATGCAGAGCGCCGCGGCAAGCACGCCCGCGACCAGACTGATGGCGATGCGCTTGCTCTTGTTCACGGCCGCTCCTCTCAAGGTAGCACCGGGCAAATGCCCGTACCACCATTGTCTGGGCGACCAGGGCGCAAAGCGGCGCAATCGCAATCTTGGTTTTACGCGTCAAACCAATTGCTGACCAAAAGCTGACCAGCCCGTCAAGCTCGTGGCAAGGTTTTGGTCAGAACGTCGGCAAAACGCATATTTCGAGGCGCTTTGGCAGCAAAAAAGCCGTCTCCCAAGCAGTTGGGAGACGGCCGTCATAGGAAAAGTCAATTACAGATGGACATCGGGATCGAGCATTTGGGCACTCACGCGCATGGATGACGCCAGGTTTTGGAACGTTTCCAGACGCAGGCTGTCGATCTGCCCGGCGTCCTCGGCCTCGCGAACGGCGCAACCCGGCTCATGGGTATGTGTGCAATCGCCAAACCGGCACGCGCGCGATGCCTCGACAATCTCGGGGAAAGCGCGCGCCAGACCTCGCTCGTGACCCACGAGCGGTAGGCTGCGCAGGCCAGGGGCATCGGCGATCACGCCGGCGTCGCCCGGCAGCGCCACCATCACGCGCGCGACGGTAGTGTGACGGCCCTGGTCGTCGCGCTCACGCACACCGCCGGTCGCCAACGTATCGTGGCCCAGCAGTGCATTGAGCAGCGTCGATTTGCCGGCACCCGACTCGCCCAGGATCATGGCGCAGCTCCCGGCGGGCACGCAGGCACGGACCTCGTCCAGGCCGCGGCCCTCGGCAGAGGACGTCACAATCACGCGCACGTTCGGACCCACCAGGCGGCGCACGCGGTCCAGATCGCGCTCGAGCTCCTCGGCATCGCAGCGGTCAGCTTTGGTAAGCACCACCACCGGCTCGGCATCGCAGTCGAGCGCCAACACCAGCGAGCGCGCCACGCGGTCGAGCAGCACCTCACCGGCACCAAGCGCCTGCACGATTAGCACGCTATCCACGTTGGAGCAGAGCACCTGGCGCTCTCCACGGGCACGGCCGCGCCAACGCTCAAAGCTCGTACGGCGCGGCAGCACGCACTCAATCACGCCCATATCGTGCCCGGGAGCGCGGCGCACCGCCACGCGGTCGCCCACGGCAGGCAGCAGGACCTCGTCCTCGCCGCGCGACTTGGCAAACCCCACGGCATGCTCGGCGCGGAAGGTGTCGTCGGCAGTCGCCACCAGCGGAAACCCGCGATCCAAGCGCACCACGGCACCCAGCCGCATCTGCTCGGGTTCCTCGGCATGTGCGCAGAAATCATCAAAGGCAGTCTGCTGAGCTTCATCGACCGGCAGGTCATCAAACGCCGGAACGTCCTGCAGCGCGTCAAGTCCCGGTACGCTTGCCAGCAGCTCCTCGGCAGACGCGGGGGCCTCGGTCGCAAGCTTCCGACGACGATCGCGCTTAGCCCGCGCCCCCGTCGTCTTTTTCTTCGCCTTAGCCTTAGCCTTGCCCACAAGCGCCTCCCAGCACCATAAATCACAACTGAGCAGGTATTTTAAATCAAAAAGAGCTGGCCGGGCAAAGCCCGACCAGCTCACAAACTTTCCCTCAGCCCTTTTCATCCGCACGGGAGAAAAGCCAGCAAGGATACCGCAGGGCCCGCCCGCCGGGAGGGGTTTCCTAAGGGCACATCCCGCAGCCGCAAAGCGGCGAGGACGTGCCCGTGGAAACCCCGCAGGCGGTCGGGCCCGGACAGGAACGTTACTCTTTTTCGACCGCGCGCATGATCGCCTTGTAGATCTCCATCAGCGGGATGATCAGGAAGGCCAGGCCCAGCGCGGCAAGAACGCCCTTGAGCTCAAGCGTCACGGGGCCAAAGAACATCTCGGCAAGCGTCGGCTGAACGGTCACGATAACCGTCAGTACCAGCGCCAGCGCGGCCGAAGCCCACAGCCACTTGTTCTGCTTCTTCATGCTAAACAGCGACGCACGACGGCTGCGCATATTGAAGCAGTGGAAAATCTCGACCATGTTGAGCGTGATGAACGCCATCATCACGCCTTCCTCGTCGGCATTGCCGGCGATCATATCGGCGATGTGGATGTAGCCCATGTCAAAGTACACGCCCACAAAGAAACTCGCCAGCACCAGCACGGTGATGATTAGGCCCTGGACCACGCAGTCCAGACCCATATGTCCGGCAAAGACGCCGTCCTTGGCGTTGCGCGGCTTGCGCTTCATGATGTCGCCCTCGGCATCCTCCATGCCCAGCGCGAGCGCGGGGAAGCAGTCGGTGACCAGGTTCACCCACAGCAGCTGCACCGGCTGGAAGATGGTAAAGCCGATGAGCGTGGCGATGAACACCGAGAACACCTCGGCAAGGTTAGCCGAAAGCAGGAACTGAATGACCTTGCGGATGTTGTCGTAGATGCGGCGACCCTCTTCGCAAGCACCGATGATGGTGGCGAAGTTGTCGTCGGCGAGCACCATGTCGGCAACGTTCTTGGTGACGTCGGTACCGGTGATGCCCATGCCCACGCCGATGTCGGCACGTTTGATGGACGGGGCGTCGTTGACGCCATCGCCCGTCATGGCCACGATCTGGTCGCGCGACTTCCAAGCCTCGACGATGCGGGTCTTATGCTCGGGCTGGACGCGGGCGTACACGCCGTAGTCCTCGATGTGCGCGTCGAGCTCCTCGTCGCTCATGCGATCGAGGTCGGCACCGGTGATGGCATGGCTACGATCGGTGACGATTCCCAGCTGCTTGGCAATGGCCACGGCAGTGTCGATGTGGTCGCCCGTGATCATGACGGTGCGGATACCGGCGTCGTGTGCCTCGCGGATGGCGTCGGCGACCTCGGGGCGGACCGGGTCAATCATGCCGGACAGGCCGCAGAAGACCAAGTCGTGCTCGAGCGCAGCGGGGCTGCAGTCGGCCGGGACCTCGGTGTAGGTGCGGCTTGCCAGCGCCAGCACGCGCAGGGCCTCGTCGGCCATGGCCTTGTTGGCGGCCACGAGCTCGGCACGACGCTCCTCGGTCAGGGGAACGACCTTGTCGCCGTCGTAGATATGGGTGCACAGGCCGATCACCACGTCGGGCGCACCCTTGGTGTACTGCTCGTACTCGCCGTCCAGGGTCTCGACGACCACGGACATCATCTTGCGGCCCGAGTCGAACGGGGCCTCGCCCACGCGCGGGTGCTCGGCAGTCAGGCCAGTAAGACCAGCCTTGCCGGCATCGTTGACGAGCGCGCACTCAGTCGGCTCACCCACGGCCTCGCCCAGCTCCTCGTCCCACTGGGCGTCGGAGCACAGAGCCATGCCGGCCAGGAACTTCTCCTTAGGCGCGGCGAGCTCGTGCTTGACGACGGTCATCTTGTTCTGGGTGAGGGTACCGGTCTTGTCGGAGCAGATGGTCTGTGTGCAGCCAAGGGTCTCGACGGCGGAAAGCTTACGGATAATCGCTTGGCGCTTGGCCATTTTGGTCACGCCGAGCGAAAGGACGATGGTCACGACGGCGACCAGGCCCTCGGGGATGGCAGCGACGGCGAGCGAGACCGCAACCATAAAGGTATCGAGCAAGGCTGTCGGGTCGGTGAGGACGTTACCCACGCCGTGACGGATGATGTCGACGCCAAAGATGACGACGCAGATGACGATAACCATGATGGTGAGGATGCGGCTGAGCTCGGCAAGCTTCACCTGCAGCGGCGTGAGCTCTTCCTTGGCCTCGGCCAGGGCGCCGGCAATCTTACCCATCTCGGTGTTCATGCCGGTGCCGACCACGACGGCGCGGCCGCGGCCGTATACCACGGTGGAACCCATGTAGCACATGTTCTTGCGGTCGCCGAGCGGCACGTCGTCGGTGCCGGCGGCGAGCTCGATCACGTTGGCATGCTTCTCGACGGGCACGGACTCGCCGGTAAGGGCGGCCTCCTCGATCTTCATCGTGGCGCTCTCGAGCACGCGGCAGTCGGCCGGGACGGAGTCGCCCGCCTCGAGCATGATCACGTCACCGGGCACGAGCTCGGCGCTCGGCAGGTGCACGAGCTTGCCGTCGCGCAGCACCTTGGACTGCGCCGCGCTCATCTCCTGCAGGGCCTCGAGAGCCTCCTCGCTTTTAGCCTCCTGGACCACGCCCAGCACCGAGTTGACGATAACGACGAACATGATGATGGCGACATCGGCAAAGTCCGCCTCGCCCTTGACCATACCCGTGAGCGCGCTGATGACGGCGGCAACGATCAACATGATGACCATGGGGTCGGCCATCTGCTCAAAGAAACGCTTCCACAGCGGTGTCTTCTCGGCTTCCTCGAGCTTGTTAGGGCCTGTCTTGGCGAGGCGCGACGACGCCTCGTCGTTGCTCAGGCCGAGGTTCTCATCGACGCCCTGGTCGCTGAGCACCTCCGCCGCGGCGGACAGGTATTCCTTTTGCATATAGAGTCCCCTCCTGGGATTCGGGCCACTCAGCAGATTGATGCCCGATCATAATTCCCAGGAGAAGGGCAAGGGCTCATCAAGGCTGCCGTGCTGAGCGGCAGTTGATAGTGGAGCTATGGTACCCCAAAGCGGCGCGTCTAGCCAAAACATTCCAATTGGAAACACGGCTCGAGTGCAACGATGCAGACCGTGTGATGCTCAACATTGATAAAACGTTTTTTCTTCGGCGCATCGTCAAACTGAAATATCGCCCAGATAGCAGCGGTCAGAACGGTTGGTAAAGATTTTTCATATACCGTTTTTACCGCAAAAAATGAACTTCTAATTCGGCATACGGTCGATTTTTTGGGGTATTCGGTCGGCATTTCGTTATAATCATCTCGGTTTTATTTCTTATGGTTTATCTATCAGCGCAAGACGATGTCAGATGGAGGTCTGAATGTACAAGCGCACCAAGATTGTATGCACCATGGGTCCCGCCTGCGATAGCGACGAGACCATCCGCGAGATGATCAAGGCGGGCATGAACGTCGCCCGTTTTAACTTTTCGCACGGATCCTACGACGAGCACCACGGTCGCATCGAGCGCGTCCGTCGTATTTCCAAGGAGCTCGGTCTGCCCGTCGGCATCCTGCTCGACACCAAGGGCCCCGAGGTCCGCACCGGCCTTCTGGTCGATGGCAAGAAGGTTGCCGTCAAGACCGGCGATAAGATCGTCGTCACCGCTCAGCCCACGTCCGAGGATTTCCACGGCACCGCCGAGCACATCTCCCTCGACTATCTGGCTCTGCCCTCCGAGGTCGAGAAGGGTTCCCTTATCCTGATCGATGACGGTCTGGTTGCCCTCGAGGTCGAGTCCGTCGACGGCCAGGACATGACCTGCGTCGTTAAGAACGACGGCCTGATCGGCGAGCGCAAGGGCGTCAACATGCCCAACGTCAACATCTCGCTGCCCGCCATCACCGAGCGCGATCGTCAGGACATCCTCTTTGGCCTGACCGAGAACATCGACTACATCGCCGCTTCCTTCATCCGTGACGGCGAGTCCGTCCGCGGCATCCGCAAGCTTTGCCGCGAGAACGGTGGCGAGCACGTGACGATCTTCCCGAAGATCGAGTGCGCCCTGGGCGTCGAGAACTTCGACGAGATCCTCGAGGCTTCCGACGGCATCATGGTCGCCCGTGGCGACCTGGGCATCGAGATCAAGCCCGAGCTCGTTCCCCACATCCAGAAGGAGATCATCGCCAAGTGCAACGCGGCTTACAAGCCTGTCATCACCGCTACGCAGATGCTCGACTCCATGCAGCAGAACCCGCGCCCGACGCGCGCCGAGGTTGCCGACGTTGCTAACGCCATCTACGACGGCACCGACGCCGTCATGCTCTCTGGCGAGTCCGCTGCCGGTAAGTACCCGGTCGAGGCCGTCAAGATGCAGGCCAGCATTGCTCTCGAGGCCGAGAAGTACCTCCCGGCCCACGCTCCGCTCGAGGTTCCGGCCGACGCTCATGGCACCCGCGTCGTCAACAACGTTGTGGGTATGTCCGCTGTGAACATGGCTACCACCGTTGGCGCCAAGTGCATCACCGTGCCGACGACCACCGGTCGTACCGCTCGCCTGATCTCGCACTTCCGTCCCAACATGCCGATCTGCGCGTTCTCCCGCCACGAGTGGGCCGTCCAGCAGATGATTATGTACTGGGGCGTTATCCCGCACCAGGCCGAGATTACCCAGGGCACCGTCAACGGCACGATCGTCAAGGCGATCGAGACCGCTAAGGAGCTCGGCTACGTCGAGGCCGGCGATCTGACCGTCGCTACCGCCGGCGATCCCCGCATGAGCGTCCAGCTCGAGGACAAGGTCTCCTCGACCAACGTCGCTTACGTCGCTCAGGTGCGCTAAATCGCACTTGCAAGCACACTTGCATTGCAAAGGGCCCGGAAGGCTTCGCCTTCCGGGCCCTTTTTTGTACCAATGCCAGCACACAGCAAAACACGCACTCATTTCTTTACCAAAAGCGCAAAATCCACCCTTCGAGGCCAAAAAATAAAGCCTCAGGCGCTAAAAGTGTTCACCCGGTGGCAAACCCACACCTTATCCGATGCTGCTGAATCGTTTTAGCAAGAGCCGGATCGACCGCGTTTTCGGAAGTGCGGGGAAAAATTGCTTACCCCCGAGCACAAGCCCTTTTATTTCAACAAAACCCCTGATAAAGTTGGCTTAAATACCGCTTGTGTCTGACCTATTTGTCTTTTTCCCCGCACTTCCGAAACGAATAGCTTTTCTAGCCCAATCAACGCTCAAACGATCGGATCGCCATGTCATTTCTTGCCTGCGGACCCACGACTTTTCAGTACTATCGCATCCCGCCCCAGATACTCGGACTCTATCCGGCAATCCTGCCGCCCGACCATGACCATCGCTTGGCGCATTACTCAAAACAGCCAGTATTTAAAGACTTGCTCGGCACGCCAGTTTGGAGATTCGTGGGCGAAAGAAAACAACGCGCGAACGGAAAGCTATTTCACAGCCGTCTGCTAACCCAAGAGCCGCCTCCCGGGTCGTTTAGGCAAACTGAACATGGATTTGATGTCACGTCGCCCGAGTTTACGCTGCTCAGCCTTGCTACGCAGGTCTCACGCAACCAGTTACTCATGGCTTGCCACGAGATGTGCGGCTCCTTTGTAGTGTTTAAGCCCTGCGAGCGAACGCAACAACAACTCGATGAAGCCATTTCGCTTAAGCTCATTCCACCCAACTGCGGTTGGGAGCGTGTTGTCGACACCAAGGGCAATGACACCAATTTGTGGAAGCGCCCGCCGCTCCTCAGCGCGGCGGATATCGCCGAGTTCGCCAAGCAGGCTGCAGGCCTGCGCGGCGTTAAACAACTGCGCTGGGCGGCCGAGCACATGACGGGGCAGACCGCCTCGCCCTTCGAAGTACAGACTTCCATACTTGTCTCGCTCCCCCGCAACGAGGGCGGCATGGGTATCAACATCGCAAACAACGTGCGCATCCCACTCAGCGACGCCGCGCGCTCACTGTATGACAAAACCTGCTGCTACGCCGATATCCTCATCGAGAGCAACACCGACAGCATGGGCGTCATCTTGGAATGCCAAGGCCGCTCCGCCCACGATGGCGAAGCCGCAAGTCTCTCCGATGCCGAGCGCACCACCGCCCTCACAAGCATGGGCTATGACGTTATCCAGATAACCTATGAGCAAATCAAAGACACGAAGAGCTTTAACAACATCGCCGAACTCATCCATAAAAAGGCAGGGCTCCCCTACATCCCAAAGACCGATCAGGAACGCACCACCGAAGATGCCCTGCGGCGGGAGCTATTGGTCGATTGGGATGAGCTGTTCGCCGTCAAGCCGGCCAGCTAGCAGCTAGCGATCAGGGGGACTGCGGGAACGTCAGAAGCAGCAACGCGAGTCGCAAAGCCCACCTCGGTCAGCTCGATGACCTCGGTAAACGTTGCATCGAAAAACTCCTCAGTTAGCAGGCGGTATGGCGGATGATCGGGCTCACCGGGGTTTTCGCGCACAATCTCGTGCATAACGCCGATGGTCTTGAGCACATACTCCTTATGGATGGGATACTGCCCAAAACGCGTCGCCGCAGTATACAGACGATCGGTCGCACGCGGGATGGAAACAATGCCGAGCGTCTTACCAAACCAGTCAAAGTCACCTTGCTTTTTAATGCGGAATTCCTCGCACGGCTTGCCGCCGTGCGCCTCCAGGTACTGATTCACGCGCGTATTCCATACGGTATCGGCCACCAGATGCGACCAGACGCCCAGCGTTAAATCGAGCAACGACTGCGCCACATCTTCGGACGCAAGCGAGAACTCACAGGCGCCGGGACCGACAACCGGCTCGGCATCCCTGTAGCGCTGGGGATAGTGCACGCGATTCAGTCGCTCGCGTTCCTCGATAATCGAGGTCGCCGCGGCCGGAGCACCGGTGGGCAAACTTTTAAGCAACGGTGCCACATAGGTATCCCAGAACTCATGCTCACGAGGCTTAGGGATAGGCTCGGGCTTGGCAAAGTGCGTAATGCGGTACGGGATGGGATCGGCAATGCCGGGAACCATATAGCCCACAAAAATGTCCGGAACCACGCAGCCAAACAAAAAGGCATTGCGGTCGCGCACGCTATTGGCTAGCGCACCGGCGCGCTCCAGCAAACGCTCCGTCTGAGCGATATGAATGTTCCAGCTTGGCATAGCCACCCCCATAAAAACCTGGATAACTATACCATCACGGCAAAGCCGCGCGGGCGGCTACGCACTCTCCACGCAGCAACTATTCCGCAACCTTGATTATCGACTTTATCCGAACACCTCCCACATTCATCCGCACATGTGCGGATGAATGTGGGAACCCGATACCC
>CAKURW010000020.1 GCA_934675795.1 uncultured Collinsella sp. | reverse complement strand
TACGAGCTCCTGTGCGAATTGGAGAGAGCGCTCCCGCAAACTGCCTCTTGACAACTTATAGGAGCGTCGGTTTTATTTTTCGTTTTCCCGGCATGGTTGAGGGTATCCAATTAAACGTAGTAGATAGGCCCGTTTTGTGGCATACAACCCATTCAAGCCCAATCTCGAAGGCTAAAGAGCGCCTCTCATCCACGCCTGTGAGCGAAAAGCAAATAGAATAAAAGCAAATGAAAAGCCCGTTTGACGAGCGGAGGACATATGCGCGACGTAGCCGAAAGCGACTGGAAGCTGTTTAAGAAAATGCTTCCTCAATGGCAAGAACGTTATATGGAAAAGCTCATCGGCCAGTACGTTGAGATGCTGAACGGCGACAGTGAAGCGTCCAGTAGATTTTGGGCACTAGAAGAGCGCCTCAATAGAGACAAGCTGTCCTCAGGCGTAATTGCAAACGACATTCGCCGCAGCACAATGCACCGCGAGATAGCCAATTTGCTTATCGACAGCGTGATCACCCTTGACGACCTTGACGGTTTTACCGAGGACATTAAGAGCTATGCGCAACACTGGATTGGCCAGTAAGAGCACCGAACGACAAACATCCCCAGCAAAACGGGGCAAACGCTGGGCCACCTATAGGCTGCCCAGCGTTTGCCCAGATAAAACCTGCCAAAATAAACCTGTCCCTTTTTGGCAGGTTACTCGGCGCTCTTGAGGGCGCCGACCATGTCGATCTTATTGAGAGTTCGGTTGGTGGCGAGGTTGACGATAAACGTAAAGCCGAAGGAAAGCACTACGGCGAGCACGTAGCTTAGCGGCTCGACCTCAACGTCAAAGTACAGCGACGGCATCTGCAGGATGTACGTAAAGCTCTCGGCAAGCAGGCCACCCAGCGGCACGCCCAGTGCGGTGCCAATCGCCGTGAGGATCAACGTCTCCTTGTTGACGTAGTGGTGCACCTCGCCACGGCGGAAGCCCAGCACCTTGATGGTCGCCAGCTCGCGCTCGCGCTCGGAGATATTCGTGTTGGACAGCGTAAACACCACCACAAACGATAGGCACGCCGCCATAAAGGTCACGAGCACCACGACGGAATTGATAATCGTAAAGTTCGCCTCGTAGTTCTGCCAATGTTCGGCCGTGCTCGAAATCGTAAGCCAACCGTCACTCTTAAGATTCTTGCTAAACGCAATCTGGTCGGCCGACGAGCCCTTAAGCAGCACAAAGACGCCGTTAAGGCGTGCGCTTCGGCCAAACGCGCGCTCATAGGTGCCCTGCGTCATGTAAAGCGTGTTGCCCAGATAGTTAAGCGAAATGTCGCTGACTTTGACCTTGGCGACATTGAGCGACGAATCCTGGACGTGCGCCGTGTCGCCCGGCTGAATCCCCAGCACCAGCTGTGAGCTCTTGCTCAGATACACGTCTCCGTCACGCAAAGACAGCGGCTCTTTGGACTCATCCTCGAGACGCACGTAGTCGTCCAGGTCGTTCGTGCGGTCATCGGGCACCACGATCAGCTGCACGGTCTCGCTCTTGCCGCCAAATGTAAAGGTGACGTTGTCGGTCATAATCGGCAGCGTCGAAGTCACGGTCACGCTGGAATCATTGGCCGCGCTGCGCTCATCCAATGCCGCGCACGTCTGCGAAAAATCGTCGGGATTGGCGACCGCCAGCAGATCGTAGCGTGTGATGTGACCGTACTGCTTGGGCGAAAGCGCGACCGACGTGTCGCGAATACCCATGCCGCAGATCACAAGCGCGGTGCAACCCGCGATGCCGAAGATGGTCATAAAGGCGCGCTTTTTGTAGCGGAACAGGTTACGCGCCGCCACCTTGTTCAAAAAGCCCATGCGGCGCCAGATAAAGCCGATGCGCTCGAGCAAGATGCGCGAGCCAGCGCGCGGGGCCTTGGGGCGCATGAGCGAGGCAGGGGTCTCGGCCATCTCGTGGCGGCAGGCGACAATCGTGGCGCCCACCACGCCCACGGCAAACAGCGCCACCGACACAATCGACGACACGATGTCGTACGAAAGCAGCATCTGGGGCAGCGAATACATGTCGTCGAACACCGTAAACAAGAACAGCGGCAGGCCCACAAATCCGATGATGTTGCCGAGCACGCCGCCGATCAGACACGCCCACAGTGCGTAGTCTACGTATTTGGACAGGATACGCCCGCGCGAATAACCGAGCGCCTTATACAGGCCGATGAGCGTACGCTCCTCCTCAACCATACGCGTGGCGGTAGTGAGACTGATGAGCACGGCGACGATAAAGAAGATGAACGGGAACACCGTGGCGATGGCCTCAATTGACGAGCTATCGCTCTCGACGCTCGAGTAGCTTGCGATATTGCCGCGATCCTGGATGTACCAGGTGCATTCGCCCAGGTCAGAGAGCTCGGCGCGGGCATCGGCAAACTGTTGGTCGGCGGCGGCGCGGCGCTGGTCCAACTCGGCCTGAGCCTGGACGCGCTCCTCACTGCCCTCGGCCATACGATCGATGTTGCCCTGTTCAATCCCAAAGAGCATATTCGCCTGGCGCTCGGCCGCATCCAAGCTTGCCGGCGTGTCGACCGTCAACTCCTGAGCGCGCGCCTTCTCACGCTCCTCGCGGATCTTCTCGATATTGCCCTTGACCTCGTTGATCTTTGTCGTGTAGGCATCCGAATAGGAGTTGAGGCTCTTGGCTCCCTCGACGATCACGTGGACCGAGGAGTAGGAAGAAGATGTCGCGGCGTCCTCGTTCACATAGAACTTATAGTCCGCAGCCGAAGCAGCGCGAAAGGCATTGACTGTCGAGTCAGAGCTCACGTCGGTGGAATCGAGGACCTCGGCCGTGATGGTGTAGTCCCCATCGGAAAACTGGTCCTTGGCGCTTTGGTTCGATGAGCTCGCATCGTTGGCGGCAAAGCTCACCGTATCGCCGAGCTTTTTGCCCGAAGCCTTCAGGAACTTCGAAGTCACCGCGACCTCACCGGCGCTCTCGGGCAAATCGCCGCTCACCAGCACCGGTTGATCGATATTCTCCTTGGAAAGACTCTGCACGACCACGCGCTCGCGCGTTGTGCCCACGGCGGTGTAGGCGGTCTCGGTGTAGATACCCTCGGCCGTCTCGACGCCGTCGACCTCTTGGATAGCCGCAAGATCGTCGCGCGTAAGGCCATAGGTCGACTGCACGTTAATGTCATAGACATTCTGCTGGTCAAAATAGGCGTCGACCGAATCGCGCAAATCTTCGCAGCCTGCCTTAAGACCGCACATCACGCTCACGCCAAGCGCGGTGATGACCACGATAGACAAGAAGCGTTTGAGGCTGCCGCGGATTGTGCGGTAGATGCCACGGCGAAACACCGTCGGCACCATATCGTTTGAGCTTTGGGCCGTGCGGTAGGTCGCGAACTCCCGGTCGCGACCCGCGTGCTCCGTATCGTGGTTTTGGCTGTTTTGGCGGTCCTGGTCCATGGGCGCTACCACTCGATCGTCTCAATCGGCACGGGATTTTGCTGAACCGTCTCGCTCTCCACGCGGCCGCTCTTAAAGCGGATCAGGCGATCGGCCATGGGCGCCAGCGCGGAGTTGTGCGTGATGATGATGACCGTAATGCCCTGCTTGCGGCAGGTATCCTGCAGCAGCTGCAAGATCTGCTTGCCGGTTTTATAGTCGAGCGCGCCCGTGGGCTCGTCGCATAAAAGAAGCTTGGGGTTCTTTGCCAGTGCGCGGGCGATGGACACGCGCTGCTGCTCGCCGCCCGAAAGCTGTGCCGGAAAGTTGCCCAGGCGCTCGCCCAGGCCAACCTGGCGAAGCGTTTGCTCGGCATCGAGCGAATCGGGGCAGATTTGCGCCGCGAGCTCGACGTTTTCGAGCGCTGTCAGGTTGGGGACCAGATTGTAGAACTGAAAGACAAAGCCGACGTCGGCGCGGCGGTATTCCACGAGCTGTGCCTCGTTGGCAGAGCTCACGTCGCGCCCGTCCACTGTCACGGAGCCGGAGGTTACCGTATCCATGCCGCCTAGGATGTTGAGCGCCGTAGTCTTGCCGGCGCCCGAAGCGCCCAGGATAATGGCGAGCTCGCCGCGCTCAACGGTAAAGCTCGCGCCGTCGAGCGCATGGATGCGGGCATCGCCCTCGCCATATGCTTTGATGACGTCTTTGAATTCGATATAGGCCATCGATCGGTTCCCATCTGGTCGGATAACTCTTTAGTATTACCCATTTCACGCCGACCAAAAAGGGACAGGTTCATTTTGGCAGGTTTTATATGGGGAAACGACAGCCATAGATGAGGCGCCGGGAAGGCAGAGAAATCATCGACGGGGTCAGGCCGACCGCCAAACACAACGCACGCATCTCTATCTGTCAGCAAAATCATTCGAACAACTGTTCGTTTCTATGATATGATTCCGTTATCTAAGCAGGCCAATACGCAGAAAGGCGGCCAACATGGCGTTCGACTTTAAGAAGGAATGCAAGGAGCTCTACAAACCTGCAAGCAAGCCGAGTATCGTAACTGTCCCGCCTATGAGCTACGTTGCCGTTCGCGGAAAGGGCGACCCAAATACCGAAGGTGGCGAGTATCAAAACGCCCTGCCGCTGCTTTACGGCATCGCCTATACCGTCAAGATGTCGAAGAAAGGCTCAAGGAGTATCGAGGGCTATTTCGACTTTGTAGTACCGCCGCTCGAGGGATTCTGGTGGCAAGACTCCCCGAGCGGCGACATCGATTATGTACGCAAGGACGATTTCAACTTTATCTCGTGCATCCGCCTGCCCGATTTCGTCACCCTAGATGACTTTGACTGGGCAGTCGCGGAAGCCACGACCAAAAAGAAACTGGACTTTTCTGCCGTCGAGCTGTTTAAAGTTGACGAGGGTCTCTGCGTTCAATGCATGCACACCGGGCCCTACGACAACGAACCGGCAACCGTAAACGCTATGAATGAATACACGACCAAGCAGGGCTATGTCCCCGACTTCTCAGACACCCGTTTCCATCACGAAATCTATCTCTCCGATCCACGCAAAAGTGCACCGGAGAAACTTAAGACTGTGGTTCGTCATCCTATCAAGCGCGCCGAATAGCATGGAGCGTCATTTCACGCGCTAGGTTTTAAGCCAGTCAACCAGCCGCCACCTAGGCCGTCCGGTAATTATCCTGACGTGGCCCGTCGCATCTTATAAGTTTGTTTTGCTAAAGCTGGAAAGCCTCTCAACGATGCGCAACTCCAGCCCTTTTTCTATCAAGAGGCTTAAATGAAATACCGGAAGTCGCGGATATCCATCAACGAACAGATAGCACTATTGACAGAAAACAAGGGTCTTAAGTGCTCTGATCAAAACGAACTCGAGCGAGCTTTGGTCGAAGTCGGCCACTACAAACTGTCGGCCTACTGGTTTCCCTGCAAAACCAAATGCAAGTCCGGGATTACCATCTTTCGCGAAGGCACAACATTCGAAACCATCATCTACACGTATGAATTTGACCGAGCCCTCCGGCAGTTAATGTTTGATGCGGTCGACAGAATTGAGATCTACCTCAGAAGCAGAATTGCCTATCTTGCCTCTGAGGAACGCGGGCCTTTCTGTTACCCAGATGTCGCCATAACGAGGCTCAACTCGGCATGCCCATCGCGCTTTGCGCCGCGCTGGGATACGCCGCCGTCTTTGGCAGCGCCACCAATACGCTGCTCGCGCCGATCCTTATTGGCTGCGAAGTCTTCGGCTTTGGCGACTTGCCGAAGTTCTTTATTGTCTGCGTCGTGGCTTACCTGTTCAACATGGATAAGTCGATCTACGCCCTGCAGAAGCGGGCGTAGATGGATGTCCAAGCAGGTGGTCTCAACCGGAAACGGCGTCCTAGTTATGCAAAGTGTTCGAGCGTTACTCCTCGTACGCGCCCTCAAGCCGAAGCAGCCACTCCTTGCGATCGAGCCCGCCGGCATATCCGTTAAGCGAGCCGTCGGCGGCAACCACGCGATGGCACGGCACGATAATCGAAATGGGATTACGCGCGACCGCGGCCCCCACGGCACGGGGAGACACAACGGGTGCTTCGTTTCCCGGTACACGATGTCGAGCCGCAACACGCTGGGCGATCTCACCATACGTAGCGACCTCGCCACGCGGGATAGAAAGCAGCTCAAACCAAACCTCACGCTGAAACGCCGTGCCAATCATATGCAACGGCGGCGTAAACCGAGGCTCCTGCCCCGCAAAATAAGCATTCAGCCAAGCCCAAGAACGCTCAAGCACCGAAGATGCCGCGCCATTTGCCGGACTCACCGAAGACATCCCACCGGTACCAGAAACCGCATCGGCACCTACGACATACTCCGCATCCTCTTTGAGCAGCGTAGAGCCAAAGTGCTCCTGCCCCTCAAACCAAAGCCCTGTCAAACCGCGGCCATCAGCGGCAAGCAAGATTTCGCCCAAAGGCGAAGCATACGTCGTCGTGACCACCAGCGGCTCCTTTCAAAACTCCGCAACATAATACCGCGAACTGTGCAGGCAACCCCCGCAGATACGTCCGGACGGGCTCGCAATTACTTCAGCGAGGCTGTTTTTCCCAATCAAGCGAAGAAGACGCGGGGCTTCGACGCCGGGGCGGTACCCCCGCGAGCTGAGCTCTAATACTTTTCCCGAGAAGTGAACGAGTAAAAACGAAGCCCCAGAACATCCACACCTTTAGACCGCAAAACCGCAGGATTCGCACTGTAAAACCGCAGGAAATAGCGGTCAAAATATGCCAATGCTTCGGGGGTCCAAATAAGGTCGTTCACTTCTCGGGAAAGTATAAGACCCCGATTCGTACCAACCCCGCAGTCACCCCAGGCAGCAGGCGCGACAGCGCCGCGGCTGCCGTCACGGCCCCGCAGTCACCCCAGGCAGCAGGCTCAACGCGCCGCCGCTGCCGGCCGCGCCCCACAGTCCCCCAAGGCGGCAGGCGCGAAGCGCCGAGGCCGCCGCCGGAACCAGGGCCCGCAACAGCCACGTGCCCCCCCACATCAGCCCAGCGGCCCCAACCAACAACGGCCCCATCGCAGACCGCTCGCAGCAGCGTCACCACAGGCGGGGGCCGGGCTTAGTTTTCAGAACACTCCGCAGACCAGTGTGGCGCCTTGTCCGCGGCTCCGAAGGAGCAGGACAAGGCGCCACACATGGTCGAGGACGTTCTGAAAACTAAGCCCGACCCCCGCCGGACAGGTCCACCGCTACTCGCAGAGCAGCTTGGCGATCTGGACGGCGTTGGTTGCCGCGCCCTTACGGATTTGGTCGCCGCAGCACCAGAAGGTGATACCGCGCGCGGCCTCGGGGTTCGAGATGTCGCGACGCACGCGGCCGACCCAAATCAGGTCCTGGTCGGACGTATCCATCGGCATGGGGAAGCGGTCGTGTGCATCCTCGGCAGTCATATCGTCAACCAGCTTGACGCCGGGAGCGGCAGCCAGCGCAGCACGAGCCTCCTCGACCGTAATATCGCGCTCAAACTCGAGCGTAATGCTCTCGGAGTGCGAACGCAGCACGGGCACGCGCACGCAGGTGCAGTTCACGCGCAACTCGGGCAGGTGCATGATCTTACGGCCCTCGTTCTGCAGCTTCATCTCCTCGGAGGTAAAGCCTTCCTCCTTGACGCCGCCGATCTGCGGAATCAGGTTGCTCGCCAGCTGGGCGGCAAACGCGCGCGGCTCGGGAATCTCCTCGCCGCGGCCCAGGGCGGCCAGCTGAGCCTCGAGCTCGGCCATGCCGGGAGCGCCGGCACCCGAAGCCGCCTGATACGTCGAGACGATCATGCGCTTCACGCCGGCGAGCTGATGCAGCGGCCACGTGGGAACCAGGCCGATGATGGTCGCGCAGTTGGGGTTGGCGATTAGGCCGTGATGCCACTTGATATCGTCGGCATTGATCTCGGGCACGACCAGCGGTACCTCGGGATCCATACGGAAGGCATGGCTGTTGTCGACCACGACGGCGCCGCGCTTGACGGCCTCGGGCAGCAGCTCCTTCGCGATATCGTCACCGGCGGCTCCAAGCACAATGTCGCAGCCCTCAAAGGCCTCGGGGCAAGCCTCTTCGATCACGATCTGCTCGCCACGGAACTCGACGGTCTTGCCCGCAGAACGCGCGCTCGCCAGCAGCTTGAGCTTGCCAACCGGGAACTCCTGCTCGTTGAGGCACTCGAGCATCTGGGTGCCCACGGCTCCCGTCGCGCCCAAAATAGCAACCGTGTACTGTTTCATGCTTCCCCCTTTAAAGGTTGTGGCTTTTGCCCGCACGCCAAGCAGGCCGATTATTGTTGCCAGTGTATACAAGAACGGGGCGGGCACGAAACCCGCCCCGTCGAAACGAAACCGAAACGAAACGCCCCGCCGTAGATTTATGAGACATGTCCAAAAAATCAACGGGATGGCAGCTACTTGTGGAGCGCGACCAGGGCGGGATCGACCGGCGCGGGAGCCTCCAGGTCGGAGACCTTCACAATGCCGTTCTCGTCGGAGAAGGCACGGTAAATGGTCTGAATCGCCAGGTCGAAGTCCTTCTCCTCGACGCCGATAATGATGTTGATCTCGTCGCAGCTCTGTGAAATCATGCGCACGCTCACGCCGGCCTGACCAAGCATGCCAAACAGGTGGCCCGAGATGCCGGCACGACCACGCAGGTTGCGGCCAACGGTCGCGATAAGTGCCAAGCCCTCGACGACCTCGATCTCGAGCGGCTCGACCTCCTGCTGAATGTCGCCCACGAGCGAGTACAGCGAGTCGTGAACGTCCTGCTCCTGCACCACGGCGCCAAATCGGTCGACGCCGGTGGGCATGTGCTCGACGGAGACGTCATAGCGCTCGAAGACCGAAAGCGCACGGCGCATAAAGCCGACGCGGGGCTTGGTGCGGTCGCGGGCGACGTTGATGGCAACAAAACCGCGCTTGCCGGTCACGCCGGTAATGATGGGCTCCGCCTCGCCCTCATCAGCCGTCTCGCTAATGATGGTGCCGGGGTCCTGCGGCGCATTGGTGTTCTTGATGACCAGCGGAATACCCGCCTCACGCACAGGGAACACGGCCTCCTCGTGCAGAACGCTCGCACCCATGTACGAAAGCTCGCGCAGCTCCTCGTAGGTAACGCGCGCAATGGGCTGAGCCTCGGGAACAATACGCGGATCGGCAGAATAGAAGCCCGAGACGTCGGTCCAGTTCTCGTACAGATCGGCGCCCAGGCACTTGGCCAAGATCGAGCCCGAGATATCGCCGCCGCCACGGTCGAGCAGCTTGATCTGGCCCTCACGCGTCGCGCCGTAGAAACCGGGCATAACAAAGCCGCCCTGCTGACCGTACTCCTGCACCAGCTCGGAGGTACGATTCATGCTGAGCGTACCGTCGTGATGGAACGCAACGACCGTCGCGGCGTCCAGGAACGGCAGGCCCAGGTACTCGGCCATCAGGCGAGCGGTAAAGTACTCGCCACGGCTCACGAGCTCCTCGGTAGAGTAGCCGCCCGAGCGGGCGCGCTCGGCAAAGGCCGCAAACTCCTCGCGGATGGGATAGGTGAGCTCCAGCTCGTCAGCGATATCAAAATAGCGCTGGCCAATGTCCTCGAGCAGTTCCTCGCACGACACGTGATACTTAACGTGCGCGTTAACCAGGTAGAGCAGGTCGGTCACCTTGGTGTCGCCCTTAAAGCGGCGGCCGCAGGCAGAAACCACCACAAAACGGCGGGCAGGGTCGGCATCGACGATGGCCTTAATCTTCTTGAAGTGTTCGGCGTCGGCGACCGACGAGCCGCCAAACTTGGCAATCTTAATCATGGGCTTGAGGTTACCTTTCTAAAAGCCTCTGCAAACCTGTTTTGCGCGCTCTGATACCATGGTTTCACCGATTGGGACCAAGGCATCCGAGGAGCAGTGTTATATGGGAACTTATCATAGTACACGAGGACGCACTTTATCGTGCTCAAGTAAGGTGGCAATCCGCACCGGCATCGCTCCCGACGGGGGTTTGTTTGTCTCGGACGAGCTCGGCACCCAGCAGGTCGATATCAGCTCGCTTGCAGCTAAATCGTACTTTGAAATCGCTCAAGATGTGTTGGGAATGTTACTGAATGATTACACGGCCGAAGAAATTTCGGCGTGTGTCGACGAGGCATACCGCGGCACGTTCGCGAGTGAAGAGGTTACGCCGCTCGTCAAACTCGACGCTGCGCCGGGTGTTGACGCCCCTCAGACCTATGTGATGGAACTCTTTGGCGGCCCTACAAGCGCCTTCAAGGACGTCGCCCTGCAGATGCTCCCCCGTCTGATGGCCCGCACTTCCGCCAAGGACGGCGGCGCCGAGCGCATCATGATCGTCACCGCCACGTCGGGCGACACGGGCAAGGCTGCGCTCGCCGGTTTTGCCGACGCTCCGGGCACGGGCATCACCGTCTTTTATCCCGAGGGCAAGGTTAGCCGCGTCCAGAACCTGCAGATGTCCACGCAGGAGGGCGACAACGTCGCCGTCTGCGGCATCCGCGGCAACTTTGACGACGCTCAGAGCGCCGTCAAGCGCATCTTTGCCGATAAGGAGCTTGCCGAGCGTCTGGAGGCCGCCGGCACGGTGCTTTCGAGCGCCAACTCCATCAATGTCGGTCGCCTGGTACCGCAGGTCGTCTACTACTTTGCCGCCTATGCGCAGCTGCTGCGCGCCGGCGCCATCGAGGCCGGCGACGCCGTGGAGTTCTGCGTACCGACCGGCAACTTTGGCGATATCTTGGCCGGCTACTACGCCAAGCGCATGGGCCTGCCCGTCGCCAAGCTCGTCGTGGCGAGCGACAAGAACAACGTGCTTGCCGACTTCCTGACCACCGGCGTTTACGACCGTAACCGCCCGTTCTTCACGACCATCTCGCCGTCGATGGACATCCTCATCAGCTCTAACCTGGAGCGCATGCTGTACTTCCTGTCCGATGGCGACTGCGAGCTCGTTGCCGGCCTTATGGAGCAGCTGGCACAGACTGGTCGCTACGAGGTTCCCGCCGACCTGCTGGCAAAAATTCAGAGCGTCTTTGGCTGCGGCTGGGCCAGCGAGGATGAGGTTCGCGCCGCCATCAAGAGCTGCTGGGACGCTAACGATTACGTGATCGACCCGCACACCGCCTGCGGCTATCACGTCTTTGAGCAGGTCGCCCCCGCCGAGGGCGCCAAGGCCCGCGTGCTGCTTTCAACCGCTAGCCCCTACAAGTTCCCGCGCGCCTGCTGCGACGCCCTGGGCCTCGACGTACCCGAGGACGATTTTGAGGCCATGCGCGTGCTTGAGCAGGCCACCAACACGGTCGCCCCGACCCAGCTCGCCGAACTCGAGTCCAAGCCCGTCCGCTTCGAAGACGTCTGCAACGTCGACGAGATGGCAAGCTACGTCGAGCAGGCAGCAAAACGAATGAGCTCCAACTAAACCCTTACTAAGCGCCGGCGAAAGCCGGCGCACCTTCTTTCATCAGATAACCCCCGGGATGATGACGGACATGCAAGCGGGTCTGGCCGTTTAGTTCGTCGCGAGTTCCGCACGAGCCGGAAAGCACTTAATGTGCTTTCCGAGCGAGCCAGGACTGCCCGAGCAGCGAACTAAACGGCCAGACCCGCCCAGGAGGACCCCCATGATCAAAATCACCGTCCCAGCAACCAGCGCAAACCTAGGCATCGGCTACGACACCCTCGGCATGGCCGTCAGCCTCTACTCGCACTTCACCTTCGAGCGCGCCGACAAGCTCACCATCACGGGGTGCCCCGAGGAGTTCCAAAACGAGAACAACCTGGTCTACGTGAGCTTTGTCGATGCGCTGGCCGCATGGGGCGAGCCGGCCTTCCCCGTCGCCATCGACATCCAGACCGACGTGCCCGTCGCCCGCGGCCTGGGCTCCAGCTCCACCTGCGTCGTCGCTGGCATCATGGCTGCTGCCGCGCTGACAGGCCACACCGTCGACCGCGCCGAGCTCGTCCGCATCGCCACCGAGGTCGAAGGGCATCCCGATAACGTCGCCCCCGCTATCCTGGGCGGCGCCGTCTGCTCCTTTACGCCGACCGATTCGCTTCCCCAGTGCCTGCGCTACGAGGTAAGCGATCGCTTGCGTTTTATTACCGTGATTCCGCCCTACGAGGTACATACGAGCGAGGCGCGCAAGGTTGTGCCGCAGGAGATTCCACTCTCCACTGCCGTATGGCAAATGGGCCGCATCGCCGGCATGACGCGCGGCCTGGAAACCGGCGACCTGGACCTGATTGCCGCCGCTAATGACGACCGCATCCAGGAGCCCTATCGTCGCCGCCTCATCCCCGACTACAACGCCGTGCGCGATACCTGCCTTAACGGCGGCGCTAAGACCATCTGGATCAGTGGCTCCGGCTCGACCCTCATGGCCGTGACTGACGACACCATCGTGGCAAAGTTCCTACAGGTCAAGCTACGCGAGCAGTTCCCCAAGTGTGATACGCACATTCTGACGTGCGACACCGAGGGCGCCCAGATCGAATACCTGTAGCGTCCTGCCTCACTGCTCTCACCGGTCCCCTTGGGGCTTCCCCTGAAAACGTCCTCGATCATGAATTGCCCCGTCGTGCGCTTCGCGCGACGGGGCAATTCGATCTGCGGATTGTTTTCAGGGGAAGCCCCAAGGGGGCCTGCGCAGCCTCGACAGGATATCGCATTCGCTGATTTAATCTTGCGTTCCTTCGGAGCAGCGGACAAGGAACCCTTCACGATACGGAAAGATTTGGGGGCAAAGCCCCTGGCCTCCCCTACGTTAACTTCGCTGGCGGCGGCTACAGGAACCTACGCTCTGGAAAGTCGCTGGGCTGATTTTTTGGCTTCTATTTGATAAAAGTGCACTTCCCGGCATCTCATTCGCCCTATAGCTCTGTTTTAATTTCTAATTGATGATCGATGCGTGGCGTCATCTAATTATCTTCGCTACTCAAAACAGCCCCAAGTTTACGTACTAGCGTCTCAACAGTAATTCCGAGTGCATCCGCATAGACAAACTGCTCATAAACCCTAAGGCTGCGTTCCCCGGTCTCGACCTTTGAGATGAACGACTGAGGTACCCCCAGTTTCTTTGCGAGTTCAACCTGAGTGATACCTTGCTCCCGACGAATCTGGGAAAGGCATTTTCCGCATGTCCTGTTAGCATCAACGTTCATGCCGTTTACGCTATATTCCATTTTGATATATCCCAAACTGGGATATATTTATGTCACCAGCCATTCCGCTTATCAAAAATGCCCATCGCAGATTCAAGCTAGGAAGGAGCCTCGATAAACATGAATGACGAGATGAAGGAGCCCGACGAGGAAAAGGCGCTTAGCGAGTCCGACGAGCGGAAACCAGATTTCAAAGCCGAGCAGTTTTCTGATGGCGCTAGCGACACCCCCTCCTCTGAAATTCCGCCATCAAACGAAGATGACGGCGCACGCAAAAATGAAGAAAACGACTCACTTCTAACGCGGGCCATTCATAAATTAGGCAATAAAAAAAGAGCGGCAATCGCAGCTGCCGTGGCAGTTGTCATCATCTTCAGTTTGCCCATGCTTTTTCCTCAATTGTTTTGTAGCCACAAACTATGGGCCAATGCAACCTGCACTAGCCCTCGTGTATGCAAAAGTTGCGGCAAAACCGAGGGAGAACCTCTCGGGCACGAATGGGAAGAAGCAACTTGTACGACACCGAAGACCTGCCAGCGTTGCGGCAAAACGAAAGGGGAGCCACTCGGACACCAACCGGGCTCGTGGACCAAAGAAGTCGACTACGTAGATGCCACTTCGAAGGAAATACGAGAATGCGAGAGATGCGGAGAGGTCGTTGACACTCGCAACGAAAAAGAAATTACTTCCTTTCTTGGCGACGGAAAGTTTTCAATTTCACCTGAAGGCTTTATTGATCGACTTAACGAGGAATTCTCCAATATCCCCAATTGCAGCAGCATGAATGCGGATTACGAACTAGACGATAGCGGCATGGGGCTCGAACTTCAGATCAAAAACGGTTCAAAGATTGCCGGTATTGGAGGCTTCTTTTCGGACTCGAGTAACCCGGTGCTACTCAGCTATCTTGGATCCGAAAACTGCTTCAAAAACATAGTCATGTACTTCGAGAACTCCGACTATGCCGCGGCGACAGCATTGGCAACTATACAAGCAATCGATCCAACACTTTCGTTTTCAGACGCCAAGGAAGTTGGTGCTGCCTGCGTAGATACGCCAACTGTCAAAAATGGAATTACGTACGCAATCGTAGCTTCGAATGGAGAGTACTGGCTAAGCGCTCGAATTGAATAATTTTCTTTGATTACTAAATTAAGACGCCTCTTACTCGCGACATATTAAAACTCAACCCCTGGCAGCATCGTCAATCGAAAAATGCCCCGCCGAGCACTTTAGCTTGGCGGGGCATTTTAATATGAAAGCGGATTTAAATATCAACAAGTCCTGCACGCTCCAACGAGACAGCCGGCTTCGCTGTTCAAATTGCCCTTGGTGAACCACAAGTTGAGCAATCAGTGGCCAAAATCCCCTTTAGGCGGCGCTGGTTTCTTTGTATTCGAAAACTGGTTCTAGGAGGTCTTCGATATTGCAGTGGAGGGCTTTTGCTATAGCTCTTACGGTTGTTACTGAGGCTTCGTTGATGTTTCGTTGGCGCTGTTCGTACATTTGGATTGAGCGGAGTGATACGCCCGATTCGTATGCCAGGTCTTGCTGGGTTTTCTTAAGCCTCTTCCTTGCTAGCGCCAGTTTGGTTTGACGAGGTGTTTTCTTCGCTATATCGCAAACAAGACGCGCCACACGCTCCTCTGAGGCTTCGTGCCAGGGGTAATACATATTGCACAGCGCATCGAACGGAACGACATGCAGCAGGTCCTCGAAAGACTCGCCCAGACGCCATTGCAGATATGCCAATATCCAGCCTGTCCAATACTCCGGCGTCTTCTCAAAACGATAGGTGCGGTCCGGTATAGACCCGCTTTGATATCCCGACCTTTCGGCGATAAGTGCGAACAGCTCAACACCTGATTTTCCCGATACGACCCATGCGTTGCCGCGTTCGAACTCGCGAGCTACACCGCTCAGGCAAAAGAGCTCAGCGACCTCGGACCCTTCCGCTCCATAGTCGTTCACGGCATAGTCAAAGCAGTCGCCAAGGTTGTTCATTGCATCCTCAAGGTAGTAGACGGGATATGTCCTACTCGGCCCACAATCCGTTAACTCTTGGATCATTTAAATCAACCCTCCCTGCCATTAAATCCCTAATGTCGATACCTTCGGAATCGAACCCGTTAACCGTATCCAAGTATTTGCGTCGAGCATTCTGCTCTCGCTCAAAACGCTTGGGATAAAACTCAGACCCCAAAGCCTGCTTCCAATCGCAGAATCTAATCGCCGAAAATGCGCACTCGCTCATAAGAGCATATTGGATACCCAAATCACCCAAGCGCATGATACGTTGCAGCTGCCTGAGCGAGATCATGCCGCTGACAAACTGTCTTGCAAACGAAAAATAGGAGTCGTCGGCGCGATAACCTCGAATTACGTCATAGGGAGAAATATCAATCAGGCAGTTATCCAGCAGATAGCGAAGTCCTTCGCGCGCCAGCGGTGTCGAAACATTGAACTCCCTATTGTTAGCCAAAATCGCAAGCCAATTGAGAATTGAAAACTCCCCGGACTCCAAATCCAAGACTGCGAGACCATCCATATCGAGCTCATATCGATTTGCAATGCCATCAGACTCAGTCCGACATGCCCACTCCATTGCCATTTCCTCATGTGGCGTGCAATAAAACCCACACCCATAGTCATTGAATTGTCTGCATTTATCCAACGACGGATGCTCGACAACAACCTCCGACCCGTGCCAAAGCTCCATATCGACCTCCAAACAAAAATATCACCCCAGTGATAGTGTACCAATAACTATCACTGGAGTGATATAGATAGATGCAAACTATTGCCTGCCAAGAACCCTTACTAGAGGCAAGCCTCGGCGATGCGTTTTTTGAGTTCGTCGATGCCGGTACCGGTCTGGGAGCTTGTGATAATCACGTTCTCGGCCGGAACGTTGAGCTGCTTTTTGATGGCCGCGGCCTGACGGGCCTGTTGGGTGCGGCTGAGCTTGTCGGCCTTGGTGAGACAGACGATAAAGTTGAATTCGTTGCCCTGCAGGTAGTCAATCATGTCGTGGTCGAGCTTGCTCGGGTCGTGACGGATATCCACCAGCGACACGACCAGGTTAAAGCT
Organism: uncultured Collinsella sp.; assembly: GCA_934675795.1. Taxonomy (GTDB): domain Bacteria; phylum Actinomycetota; class Coriobacteriia; order Coriobacteriales; family Coriobacteriaceae; genus Collinsella. The sequence goes on along the minus strand of CAKURW010000020.1, from coordinate 16,966 downwards.
GCGCTCGGAGTCGAAGAAGTCGCCAATGAGCTCTGCCCAGCGGTCGCGCTCGGCCTTGGAGCGGCGCGCGAAACCGTAGCCCGGCAGGTCGACGAAGTGCACGTCGTCGGCCTCAAAGAAGTTGATGTTGCTCGTCTTGCCCGGCGTGCTCGAAACCTTGACGAGGTTCTTGCGGCCAAAGAGCTTGTTCATAATCGACGACTTGCCCACGTTGGAGCGGCCGACGAAACTCACCTCGGGGCAGGTGGACTCGGGAATTTGCGAAACCTTGCCGTAGCTGGCAACGAACTTGACAAGCTGGTAGTTAATGGAATCGGCCATGGACACTCCTTGGTCGTAGGTTCTTACAAAATGGCCGTGCTCTTACGCGACGGCAATACGGCGAACAATATCGAGCGTGATGTCACTTGCGGCACGAGCGTAGTCGAACAAATCGAACTCACGGTCGCAAATCGCATCATACGCCTCGTCACAATTATCGCTGATAGCACGCAGCACCAGGCAATCGACACCATTTTTGGTTGCGACATGGGCAATTGCCGCGCCCTCCATGCCAACGCAATCGGCATGAGTCGCCTCGATAGCGTCGTTGCGCATGGTAGCGCCCGTCACAAAGCGGTTACCCGTGGCAATCGTACCGACCAGGAACTGCTTGGCACCCTCGTTCGAAGCGGTTGCACTTGTCGAAGCGTCAACAAACCCACGCTCAGCAAGCACATCAGCGGCAATATCGACCAGCGCAGGCGTCGAGGCAAACTCCTCGAGTCCCGGCGCAGACTCGGCGATAAGCGCGGTATCGGTATCCAGATAGCGCAGGCGTTTGCCGATGACCACGTCGTCGATATGGAGCTTGGGGTTCAAACCGCCCGCGATACCCGAAAACACAACAGCCTGCGGGGCATATTTACTAATGAGATGCTGCGTCGCAGCGGCGGCGTTCACCGTGCCCATGCCCGCCGTTGTGGCGACAATCGACAGGCCGTCGAGCTCGCCGCTCACAACGGTCAATCCAGCCTCCTGTGCCTCACAAACGTCGCTCAGCTCTTTCTTAATCTGCATGATCTCTTTTTCGAGTGCACCGATGATCGCGATGGTAGCCATGCCATTCCCCAAACCTATTCGAAATTCTCAACCACGGTATGGTACCAGCATTTTGTTTGCCAACGCCAAACGAACACGCTAGGCAAGCGCGGCCCGCGTATCAAACAAGGCCTTCGCAATCGTAGCCACAGCCTCGCTCGAGCGGTCGCACCACGGGATCGATGTCATGATGCTCATGACATACGTTCGGCCGTCAACGTCAATGAGACCCGCGTCGCACGTCGCGTTGCAGTCGCCCTCACTAATCCAGCCAGCCTTGTTGCGCACCAAGACCTGGTCGTCCGCGATTCCGTCGCGGATAAATGACCGTGTCGTAGAGGACAAAAGGCCCGACAGCCACTGCGAGGCTTCGGTATCACAGCTCAAATACTCGCTCATCTCGCGCCACAACTTGGCAGAGCTACGCGGGCAATAGGTGGGAAAATCACTCATCGGATCGAGCGCGGTGTCGTAATCGATGCCAAGGCTGACAATCCAGTCCTCGTAACCGGAATGGTCAAACGCAGCGCGCAGCGCAATAAACGAGTCGTTATCCGAGTTGACGACCGCATTCTCGACAAGATCGCGCACCGTCTGCCAGGCCATACCATAGCCACCATAGGTGCCCAGGGAATCGTCGAGCGAAACCTGGCCTGTCTCGACCAGAGACTCGCAGATATACAGCGCATAGAGCGCCTTGTAGTTGCTCGCGCCGTACACCTCGACATCGGCGTTATACGTCACGCCCTTGCCACTCGATAGGTCGTAAAACACCACACCCACGTCGCCCATCTCCTGCGCCTGACCAAGGGCGTCCTGAAGTGCCGCGAGCGCGTCATCTGTCAAAACGGGATCCATACCACCCGCGAGCGAGAAGGCCTGAACGGTATCTCCCGTTGGGATGTCGTTAAAATCCGCCGTCGAAAGATTGGCTCGAAGAGCCGCAGCGGAAAGAGCCTGGCTTGCAACTTCCTTGGATTTTGAGACTTTGGCGTTTTCCGCCTGCACCGTTGACGCATCTGAATGTGTCGTTCGCTCCGAAGCATACGTTTTAACCGTTACTCCGAGGATAATGACCGCCAGCGCCAACATTGCGAAAGCGGCAATCTTTGCCGCGCGGATGCGAGCGTCACCATGGCCGCGTGAAGACGCGCCCTTCACCTCATACTTGTCGCCATGCTGCGGCACATACTTGTCCCGCGATGCATTCCTTCGCACGTGGTCTCCTGATTGCTACCGTTTTATATACGAGCAGCATAATACCGAGCAGGCATTTCTTTCCAAAGATATTCAGCGGCGTTTAAGGCGTCTTTAAAGAAACCACAAGCGTTTCTATGCAAATACACCGATTCTGTTGCGCATCTCCGCCCAAAACGCAGTTGCGGTGGAATAGTTCCTGCTTGGGCGGCATAAGCCGAAAAACAAGAACTATTCCACCGCAACTTGACGGGACTCTTTGGCAATCAACTTGGTGTCCAGGGGCACTCATTTAAGTCTGTCCCCAATGAGTGCCTGAAAATGGCTCGCTAGCCGATGGCGTTTTTGAGTTCCGCGCGGCGCTTTTTCATGCCCGTCATGACGGCGTTGCGTAGCTCGGGCATGCGCGCGGTATCCATCTGGGGAACGCCCTCGAGCTTATAGGGAATCCCCAGCTGCTCATACTTGACGACGCCCATCGTGTGATACGGCAGCATCTCCAGGCCGACCACGTTATGCCACGGGGCAATCAAGCGACCGAGCGCCTCGCACTCCTCCACCGTATCGGTGATACCCGGCACCACCACATGGCGAATAACAACCTTAATCTTGCGACGCGCGAGCTCATCACCAAACGCCAGAATGCGTGCGGGATCGCAACCGGTCAGCTTTTTATGCTCGACGGGATCGGCGTGTTTAATGTCAAGCAGCACCATGTCGGTCTCGTTGAGTACGGCATCGAACTTCTCAGGATGCGCGGGGTCGAACGCATAGCCGCAGCTATCCAAGCAGGTATGCACGCGACCATCGGGGTTATTGTGCATGGCGCGGAACAGGTCGGCTAAAAACGCGGGCTGCAAGAGCGGCTCGCCGCCGGACACCGTAATACCACCGCTGCGGTAAAACTCATGGTTGCTCTGGAATTCGTCCATCAGGTGCTCGACGGTCACCATCGTGCCGCCGTTAACCGACCAGGTATCGGGGTTGTGGCAATACGCACAGCGCATGGGACAGCCCTGAACAAACACTACAAAGCGGATGCCGGGTCCATCGACCGTTCCCATCGTCTCAATCGAATGCACGCGGCCCAGGGCAAACGCAGAGTCCTCGGGACGAGCGTCCACACCCTCGAGCGTCATCTCAGCCATTCCCGCTACCTTGCCTCTCATTGGTTTTAGCTACATAAATGCCAGAGCCATTCTAGCCCATACGTTTGCGTTTAAACGTCTCGGGCTAGAATGGCACGTTTTAATCTATCCCCCATTACCGTGACGGGAGCCCATGTCGAGATGTGAAGCCGAAGAATGCTCGCCTACAGCCTTTACGCCTTAAGCGTGAGCACCACACCGAAGGCGGTCGGGCCGCAATGGCTCGAGATGACACCGCCGACCTGAGTCCAGGTAACGTCTTTAAAGCCCAGGTCGTGCGCATAGACTTCCATGTCGTCGCGCAGCTCCTGGGAAAGGCCTACCGAATACGCCAGGCCAATGTGCGAGTAGTCAATCTCGCCCTTCGCAACCATGTGGTCAATAAAGGCGCGGGCGCACTTGAGCATAGAGCCGCGGAACTTCTTGGTCGCCACAAACTTACCACCCGTTACTTCAATGCAGGGCTTAATCTTGAGCAGGTGGGCGCCAAGGAACGCGACGTTGGACAGACGACCGCCCGCCTTAAGAAAGGCCAGGTCGGTAGGAACAAAGCCCAGCAGCACGCGGTCCATGACGGAGTTCGTAAATGCAAAGATCTCGTCGACGGTGGCGTCGGGGTGAGCCTCGATGTATTTGGCGGTCTCGACGGCAACGAGCGACTGGCCCACCGAGACAAAACGCGTATCCATGGAGAATACGTAGTCGCGGCCCTTAGCCGCAATCTTGGAGGACTGATGCGAGCAAGTCGTGACTTCGGAGTACGCAAGATGCAGAATGGTCGCATCGGGCTGCTCGGCATGGATACGGTCATATACGTGCGCAAAATCTGCAGGCGCGCAGCCGCTGGTCTTGGGCATTACGCCAAACTCGTTGCAGCGCGAGTAAATCTCGAGTGGATCGATGGAGCCGTCCTCGACGGTCTCGTCACCAATCGTGACATGCATGGGCACGCGCACGATGCCGTAGCGCTCGCAGAGCTCCGGCGTCACATCCGACCCAGACTCAACCACGATTACGTACTTGCCCATTATTATCACGACCCATCTCGACATTGGCTTTTCAATACATGGCACGCGCCGCCGCACTGTTGCACAACGGCGGCAGAGCGCCAAAGAGACGCCGCCCCTTGCGCACAACAAAGGACAGCGTCTCCCTGGAAAACTCCGTGCTAACCTGAGATTCTACACGGTTTATTACTAAGTGTTACTTACTCCGCAAACGGTCGCTATACGCGATAAACGGTAGTTGGCCGCGGCAACTGCGATTCATTTCGCCCAGCAAGTCCAATCGTGCCCCATGCACGGTTAATGCACGAGGCGGTAGAAATTCATCGATGCCGCACCCTCGGCATGCAACCCCATCGCCGAAACCGCCGGCGAATAGGTACGGCTCGTAAGTGCCGCCTCGCCGCCATTTGCAAAAATCTCGACAATCGTAGTGTCCGAAAGCACGCGCAGGTCGCGAAGCTCGCTGAGCTCGATCGACCTCTGGTCGCGCCCATAGCCTTCGTCACCCATGTCGAGGGTAAGCATCCCGCCTGCATAGCGCACAAAGACACCCTTGCGGATTTCGAGCTCGACCATCTTGGTGCCCTCACAGGAAACCACAAGATCAAACAGGCGGCCCGGCTCCTCAACGGTTTCACCGCCTGTCGCGCGAACGCAGTCGCCGCGCATCCTCTCAATCTCGTGCGCCGGCTGCTGGCAGAGCTTACCATCGCGCATGCTCAGCTCTCGCGGCACCGTCAACGCGCACTGCCACCCGCGCGCCACCGTCGGGTTTTCCGCCGTCGCATCGGGGCAACCCGACCATCCGATCATCAAACGCCGGCCTGCAGCATCCTCAAAGGACTGCGGAGCATAGAAATCAAAACCGGCATCGACCATCGGGGGCATGCCCTGCCCGACGATTTTAAAGCTCGGCGCCTCCCAATCGGCCTCGATGGGGAACCACACGCACTGATGCGGATTGCGGTAACGCCAACCATCGGCAGGCACACCCTGCGGACAGCAAACGAGAACAAGCTCACCATCGAGCTCAAACAGATCGGGGCACTCCCACATAAAGCCAAACTTCTCGCCCAGCTCAATACGCGTCGCATAGTTCCAGTCCTCTAGATCGCGCGAGGTATAGACAAGCACGCAGCCGCGGTCGTCTTTCGTACGAGCGCCCAGAACCATGTAGTAGATACCATCGTGCTCAAGGATCTTGGGGTCGCGCACGTGCGTACCGATATCGTCGGGGTAATCGACCGGTCCAACAGCTATGCGCTTCTCGCCCAATTCGTCGGGGTTCTCCGCAACCATATGAATCTGGTTTTGCTCACGACCCGTCAACACGTAGTCGTAATCATCGCGATCAAAATGCTTGACGTTGCCGGTATAGAAGTAGTGAGTCTTGCCATCACGTACAAAGGCAGAACCAGAATACGCTCCGTTCGAATCCAAATCGGAATCGGGGAACAGCGCGGGGCCGTGATTCTCGTACGTCACAAAATCCTTTGTCGTCAGATGGTTCCAAAGCACTGGACCGCCATGCGCAGCATCGAACGGATCGTATTGGTGATAGATGTGATACGTATCACCAATCTGCACCAAACCGTTGGGGTCGTTGAGCCAGCCAAGCTCAGGCTCCACATGGAACAGGAGTCTATCGGGGTCGGACGCGATGCGAGCCGCCGTCTCATCCTGTCCGGCTCGCCACTGCTCATAGTCCGCGCGTGTCACCTTATTTTTTTGATTAAACATCGCCATTGGCCTTCTCGTCTATAGGGAAGGACGCTCGACTCACACGAGCCGAACGCCCCTCCTCAAATGGACTTATCCGCACGTTACGCTGAACGGCTCAACTAGAAGCTAACGTCGAAGCCAGCGCCAGCGCCCTCTTCATCGGTGGTCGGAACGCCCTTTGCCTTGTTGTAGGCAAAGATCAAGACGATCGGCACGATAAAGGCGATGAGATTGCCAGCCACATACCACACGAGAGTCTCGGGCGTGACGATGAGCAGGCCAAGCACGCCGGTCAGACCCTGACCGATAGCGCGCACCTCAAAGAGCTTGACGAAGGCACCGCCGCAGCCTGCACCGATGCATGCGCAGATGAACGGAATGATCGAATAGCGCATGTTTGCAGCAAAGATAGCGGGCTCGGAGATTCCGACCAGCGTCGGGATAAAGGACGACATGCAGATGTTGCGCTCTTTGGAGTGCTTCTTGTGAATGAGGTACATACCGATGGCGCCGCCGCCCTGGGCGATGATGGAAACCGACCAGATGGCCTGGATGTAGTTGAAGCCAGTCGTGGCAACAAGGTTTGCCTCGATACCCTGGATGAACTGATGCGTACCGGTAACGACGAGCGGCTGCAGGAACGCGGCGAAGACAAAGGCACCAAAGACGCCCATCCTGTTGTACAGGATATCGATTACGCCGGCGAGGACGTCGCCGATCAGGTTGCCGAGCGGGCCGAACACGGTGAACAGGGCGACGTTAGCAAGAATCAGGGTAACGGTCGGGACAAAGACGAACGAGACGACCTCGGGGATGTACTTCTGGGCAATCTTTTCGACCTTGGCCATAAACCAGGCAGTCAGGATTGCAGGGAACACGCCGCCCTGGAAAGCAACCATGGGGATGGAGAGCGGACCAAAGTTCCAGTACTCAGCACCCGTCGGGTCCATAACGAACGTGTTGCGGTTCATAAGGCTCGGGTGAACCATGACGATACCGACGAGGATGCCCAGGATCGGGTTACCGCCAAAACGCTTGACTGCGCTGTACATAACCAGGACAGGCAGGTAGTCGAACGTGGTGGCGATAATGGCAAAGAAGCTTGCGAGGTTCTTGAGGAACTCGCTGTGATCGGCGAGGCTGCCCTCCATGCCAAAGAGGCCGTTGGCAACGATCAGCGACTTAAGGCCGATGATGATTGCAGCGCCGACGAAGGCGGGAATGATGGGGATAAAGATGTCCGAGAATACCTTGAGGACCGAGAAGAACTTGCCCTTCTTGTCCGCCTCGGCGCCCTTGACCTCGGAAGCGCTGATCTCCTTAACGCCCGTCAGAGCCATAAACTCATCGTAAACCTTGTTGACGGTACCGGTACCGAAGATGATCATGAGCTGGCCGCTGTTGTACAGCACGCCCTTGACGCCATCGATGTTCTCGAGCTCGGCCTTGTTGTATTTGCTCGTATCCTTGAGCACCAGACGTAGACGGGTCACGCAATGCGTGGCGCCCTCGATGTTCTCCAGTCCGCCGACGTTGTCGACGACTTGCTGGGACACTGCCTTGTAGTCCATGTTCCTCTCCATTCCTTTTCTAAATCATAAAACGGTTCGTTGCCGCTACAGAGACGCGATCGTTGCGTTTGCGCACTTGAGCGCACCGTCGGTGACGGTAAGCGCCACACCCTGGCCCTGCTTGTTGCAGAAGCGAGCGTTGAGCGCAACGTCATCGACAAAGATGGTCGCGATGTCGTCGTCGACGACCAGACGCACATGGTGAGTGCCCTCGCCCTTAAAGAACAACGGACGCTCGAGGCCCATGTTGTTGACCTGGAACCACGGGTACTGGGGAGCCGGCGTGAACTCGAGCTTGCCCTCGCGCAGGTTGGCGCGGAACTCATAGGCAAGACCGGTCTCGGCGTCCTCGGCGAACTTGACCGAGAAGCCGGCAGCGTTACCGCCGAGCTCAATGTCGGCATCGAGCAAGTAGGTGGAGCCGGCATCTGCGGCGAGCACCTGCTCGACCTTGCCCGACTCGCAGGAAAGCTCAAAGGTCTCGACTGCCTTAGCCTCGCCAAAGGCGCCAAGCATGCTGTCGGGGAGCTTGGTGCCGAGCGTTCCGTCGGCACGCTGAACGATCTCGAGGGGCATAAAGGTGCCACCCCATAGGTAAGAGCTGGGGTCGCCGCCCTCGTCACGCGTAGGAACCCAACCAAAGAGAACGCGACGCTCGCCATCGAATGCGGTGCGAGCGGCGTAGTACGCGCGGCCGTCGAAGGAGTCGTCAGCGGGGGTAATCCAAGGACCGTTGATGGACTTGGACATGCGGTAACGGGTCTTGTTGCCGTCGCTGTACTCGGAAAAGACGAGGTACCACCAGTCGCCCATCTTAAAGAGATCAGGCATCTCAAACATGGTGTACAGGCCCGGGTTCCACCAGTCGCCCTGGAACTCCCAGTTGGTCAGATCCTTGGAGGTGAACTTGACCAGGCGGCCGGTCATCAGACGCTTGTCCTCGCCCACACGCGTGCCGAGGATGAGCATGTACTCTTCGTTCTCCTCATCCCAAAGCACAAAGGGATCGCGCCAGTTACGGTCGTCGTAACCCTCCTGGGGCGGAAGCAGCGTCTCGGCGATGTTCTTCTCCCACTTGACGGCGTCGTCGCTCGTTGCATGAAGAAGAACCTGCTTCATCAAACGTGCGCGGACCTTATCGCGATTGCAACCAGTGTAGAGCGCATGGTACTTGTCGCCCACCTTAAACACCGTGCCGGCATAAATGTACTGGTCGACTTCCTCGTCGCCGCCGCGCTCAAGGCTCTCGCCAAAGTCCTTGTAGTTGACGAAATCCTTGGTCGTAGCGAGTGCCCAGCCAAACGGCTCTCCGAAAGGTTCGGGGTTACGCGTGTCACGCTGATGATAGAGATAGAACGTGCCGTCCTCGCCGTACGGCATGATGTCGCCTACCCAAATTCCCTCAGGCTGGTAATACACCTTGTGCATCCGAGACTTCCTTTCCACGACATACTAACTCGGTACAATGGCAAGATATGTCAATCGTTTTCATATGTCAAACGTTTTCACACCAATACGTCTTTTCGCAGTTCCAGTCGTCGGCAAACGGTTGACATATGCCGGTGAACGGTCATCAGAGGCGTTTGAGGAATTCTTTTGGCACGGGATGAACTATGCGGTTTTGCCCTCAATGAGTTCAACGGGGAGCTTGATATTCGATTCGGGATTATCGCCGTTAATAAGAGCGATGATGGATTGCGCCGCGAGCTCTCCGATGCGATCGATATCTTGACGTACGGTTGTTAAGTCAGGCATAAACGTCATAGTTCGGCGGGCACCATCCGCGCCCACGACCTTAATATCGTCTGGAGCGCTCAAGCCGCGCTGCTTCATCACGTTGAGACAGATGGCCGCCATCGTATCGTCTCCCGCAAAGATGCCGTCAATATCGGGGTTCTCATCGAGGACCTTCGCAACGACCGCGCCCTTTTCGTCGTCGGGCTTAACGAACTCAACCTCACGGACAAGCGCGGACAAACCGGCCTGCTCAACAACATCGAGGTAGGCATCGGTACGCTTATTGGCAGGCATGCGCATGCGGCTATTGCTGCGCAGGCACAGGATACGCCTGCAGCCGTCATCAATCAGACGGCGCGTGGCGAGCTCGCCAATGCCATAGCTGTCACTTGCAATCTGGACAGAGCCCTCGCCAAGATCGCAGTCGATGCCAACCAGGCTCAAGCCCATCTCGGCATATGCCTCGGCACCGATATTGAGGGAGTTGACGATGACGCCGTCGACCATATTGCGGCGGAGCATGTCGATATAGGAACGCTCAAGATCAGGTCGATTGGCGCTGTTGCACAGCAACATCTTAAAGCCGTTTTCCGCTAACGTGCGCTCGACCGCCTGCACAACCTGAGCATGGAACGGGCTGCTCACAAAGGGAACAATCATGCCGATAAGGTTCAGGCGGCCATTGAGCATGGCACGGGCGATATCGTTGGGCGTGTAATTGATGCGCTCCATCGCCGCATGGACTTTATCGCGGGTTTCCTGGCTAATGTAGCCGCGATTATTAAGCACGCGAGATACCGTAGTAGGCGAAACCCCCGCCACCGCTGCAACTTCCTTGATACCAGGCTTAGCCGTATCCTTAGAACGAGCACCCTCGCGAGCCATGGCACCCTCCCCCATCAACATGTCATACGTTTACATACGAACAAAGCATACCCCAACAACAGCGGGAAGACGGTAACAGCACAAGTAAGTAAACGACTCATCCAAATAATTAGGAGAGTTCCGCCTAAAGGGTGACTACACAGGACCCCCGCCGGGCCGCTTTGGGTTACTTTCCAAAACATTTCCGCAGGACGCAAAGGGCTCCGCCGCGCGAAGCGCGCAGCGGAGCCCTTTGCATGTCCGAGGACGTTTTGGAAAGTAACCCAAAGCGGCCCGGCGATCCTGCGGGAGTTAAACCCCTTTAGAACTTGTCGTGGAAGGTACGCGAAATGACCTCGTCCTGCTGCTCCTTGGTGAGCGTGTGGAAGTTCACGGCATAGCCGGAAACGCGGATGGTCAGCTGCGGGTACTTCTCGGGGTGAGCCTGAGCGTCGAGCAGCGTCTCACGGTTGAAGACGTTGATGTTCAGGTGGTGGCCACCCTTCTCGGCATAAGCGTCGAGCATGTGGACCAGGTTATCGGCCTGGGTCTCGGAAACTTCAGAAACCTTCATAATGTGTCTCCTTCGATTAATAGGCGCCGGCCGAAACCGGCGCGCTAATCAGTAATCGTTATTGTTAGTATAGCACTAACAATAGTTACTCGCCCAGCTGATCAAGGTCGATATCGCCAAAGAACACCTGATCCTCCTTGCCGAGCGCACTCGGGATGATGGAGAAGGTGTTGGAGATGCCGTCCTGAGCATCGCGGAACGGGAGCTTGGAAACCGAAGACAGCGAAGCGATGGCGCCATGGCTATCGCGCTTGTGCATGGGGTTAGCACCCGGGGCGAACGGCTGGCCAGCCTTGCGGCCGTCGGGCGTGGAGCCGGTCTTCTTACCGTACACGACGTTGGAGGTAATGGTCAGAACCGAGGTCGTGGGCACGGAGTTGCGGTAGGTGTCGTTCATGCGGATGTACTCCATGAACTGGTGCACAACGTCGTGAGCGATCTGGTCGACGCGGTCGTCGTCGTTACCGTACTTGGGGAACTCGCCCTCGGTCTCGAAGTCGACGATGATGCCGTTCTCATCACGGACGGGGTGGACCTTGGCGTACTTGATGGCGGACAGGGAGTCAGCCACGACGGAAAGGCCAGCGATGCCCGTAGCGAACCAGCGGTGCACGTGCTTGTCGTGCAGAGCCATCTGGATACGCTCGTAGCAATACTTGTCGTGCATGTAGTGAATGATGTTCAGCGAGTTGACGTACACGCCAGCGAGCCACTTCATCATGTCGTTGTACTTGGCCACAACGTCGTCGTAATCGAGCGTATCGCCCTCGACGGCGCGATACTTGGGGCCGACCTGCTTCTTGGAGACCTCGTCAACACCGCCGTTGAGTGCGTACAGCAGGCACTTGGCCAGGTTGGCGCGGGCGCCGAAGAACTGCATCTCCTTGCCGATGCGCATGGAGGACACGCAGCAGGCAATGCCGTAATCGTCGCCGTGATAGACGCGCATGAGGTCGTCGTTCTCGTACTGGATCGAGGAGCTGGCGACGGAAGTCTTGGCGCAGAACTTCTTGAAGTTCTCGGGCAGACGGGTCGACCACAGAACGGTCATGTTGGGCTCGGGGCTGGTGCCCATGTTCTCGAGCGTGTGCAGGTAGCGGTAGCTCATCTTGGTAACGAGCGTACGGCCGTCAACACCCATGCCGCCGATGGACTCGGTGACCCACTGCGGATCGCCGGTGAACAGGGCCTGGTACTCGGGGGTACGGGCAAACTTGACCATGCGGAGCTTCATGATGAAGTGATCCACGAACTCCTGGATCTGCTCCTCGGTGAAGGTACCGTTGGCAAGGTCGCGCTCAGCGTAGATGTCGATGAACGTAGAGGTACGGCCGATGGACATGGCAGCGCCGTTCTGCTCCTTGACGGCAGCGAGGTAGGCGAAGTACATCCACTGGATGGCCTCCTGCGTGTTGGTAGCAGGGTTGGAAATATCGAAACCATAGGTCTCGGCCATCATCTTGAGCTCGCCGAGGGCGCGGATCTGCTCCTGCAGCTCCTCACGATCGCGGATGTTGTCGGCGGTCATGACCGTCGGGGTGGAAGCCTTCTGGGCCTCCTTGTCCTTGATCAGGTAGTCGACGCCGTACAGGGCAACACGACGGTAGTCGCCGATGATGCGGCCGCGGCCATAGCCATCGGGCAGACCGGTGATGATGTGAGCCGAGCGGCAAGCACGCATCTCGGGAGTGTAAACATCGAAGACGCCAGCGTTGTGGGTCTTACGCTCGAAGGTGTAGCGCTCGACAACGTTCTCGTCGACCTTATAGCCGTGCTGGCTGGCAGCCTGACAAGCGATGCGGATACCACCGTTGACGTGCAGCGCGCGCTTGAGCGGCTTGTCGGTCTGGAGGCCGACGATGGTCTCCTTCTCGCGGTGGGCGTTATCGATGTAGCCAGCGGGGTGGCTCACGATACCCGTGACGATCTTGGTGTCCATATCGAGGACACCGCCCTGCTCGCGCTCCTTAAGCAGCAGGTCGAGAACCTCGCCCCACAGCTCCTTGGTACGCTCGGTCGGACCGACGAGGAACGACTCGTCGCCCTCGTAGGGGGTGTAGTTCTTCTGGATGAAGTCTCGGACGTCAACCTCTCCCGTCCAAATGCCTTCCTTGAAGCCTTCCCATGCCTCCTGCATTGTGTAACCACGCTCCTAGTTACGTGTAATGCGGCGCTCTCTCACACCGCTGCTTATTGAATTCTCGAATTTTCGGCTTGCACTACCGGCTTCTTCCGTTCTTCACCACACGCTGGTGCAGAGAAAACGTTTGTCCACCTTGGAACTACAACCCAAAACCCAAGATTTCACCCGTCTGAGAAGGATAACATAGCGACCCTCTCCATCTGGGCTGTTATATGTTTCTTTTTTTATATCATAAGGGCGTTTTTTACAAACCCGCAGGAAATGCGAGCGCGAACAACTACCGTTCACCGATTTGTATGTTATTTTTCCTTGCCTTTGTACGACGTTCGCTCTAGCTGTTATGCCAGCTTTAGCAGGGTAAAGTGTCCCAGAGACCCTACAGAAACTGCAGGGCGGCCACAGGATCCCCCGTGGCCGCCCTGTGGCGTGACTAGTTTTTAGCTTTGATTGCCGCTTGGCATTAGGCGGCTGAGGCGGCCTTGTCGGTCGTTGCCTTGCTATCGCCGTTGCCCTGGCCCTCAAAATGCTTGTAGCACCAGCTGGTGACCAGCGGGGTCAAAATAGCCGTCACGATTGCGCAGGCAGCAACCTGTGCCGTGGCCGTCGCGAGCACCGCGCCGCCGTACATGGCCCCGTTGACGCTTGCCATGGCAGCAGGCGTGGCCACATTGGCTCCGGCGCAGCTCGAAATGGCCGCACCTGCGACACCCGTACCGCCCGTGAGCTTATCGACCGCGATAACGGGAATTGCAAAGACCACCGAGCAGATCACGCCGAGCAGAATACCGGGGAGACCGCCATTAATGAGCTGGCCAAAGGTCATGGTCGAGCCCATGGCAAAGAAGACGAGCACGATGATGGCGGAAAGTGCCGGTGCCATCATCTTCTTAAAGCTCGGGAAGAGGTTGCCCAGAATAATGCCGACGACGATCGGCAGGATGGCGCCCACGAGCGACCAGCCGATCGGAGCCTGACCGGCAGCGCCGAGCACGATCATCGTGACCGGAGGGCCGACAACCAGCGTGGTGATGGCGACGGCGCCACGCTCGGCCTCATTGCCCATGGTGCCCATCAGACCAGCGTACATAGCGTTGTTGGCGCCGGTGCAAGCCGCCAGCATCACCATGGCAGAGATGCCAAACAGGTTGTCGTTGAACACATAAAGGATGAGCAGCGACACGGCAACGACCACGATCTGCTTGACGGCAATGATAATGGCGCCGCGGGCAGCGGCGGCAGGAGCGCTCTTAAACGAAATCGTCGTACCGACGATGAGCAAAAAGGCGCCCACAAGCGGGCCTGCGCCCTGCTGAGTCATGCCAAGCGTAAAGCTGCCGAGCGTTTTGAACAGGTCGGGGAATAGCGTGTTGAGCAGGCAGCCCAGCAAAAGCGGCACCAAAATATTGGCACCCGGGATGGAGGACATCTTAAAGAACGGCTCCTTTGCCGCCGGCGCCTCCACCGCAGTCGATTCACTCATATATATCTCCTTTGGATGCATGCGAATCGTAGCCGCACGCGCCTATGTCAGAAAGAAGGCGACGGTCCCGAGTCGCAGGAGCCGTCGCCGAATAATCATCGCGGGGTATTACCCGTCCAGGACGATGCCGCCGTCGCAGTCACCGATCTCGCCGTTCACGAAGCTGGCGAGGTCGGAAGCGAAGAACAGCACCATCTGCGCAGGCTCGCTGGCCTGGGCAGCGCGGCCCAGAGGAATACCGTTGATGATGCGCTGAGAGTTCTCGTCAGAGAGAATCGAGGTCATATCGGTCAACGTGAGCGACGGGCACACGGCGTTGCAGCGAACGCCAAACTTGCCGCCTTCCTTGGCGACTGCCTTGGTCAGACCGTTAACGCCTGCTTTGGAGCTCGCGTAAGCCGCGGTGCCGAGCAGGCCGCCACCGATCTTGCCCGCAACGGAACTCACGTTGACGATAGTGCCGGCATGGGCCGCCTTAAAGTGCGGGTAGACGGCGTTCATCATGGTAAAGGTACCGTTGAGGTTGATGTCGATGGTGCGGCGCCACTCGGTGTCATCGATCTCGTCGAACTTCTTGGTGCTGATGACGCCAGCGCAGTTGATCAGGATGTTGGTTTGCGGCAGGTCCGTAAAAATCTGCTCGACGGTCTCGCGCGCCTTGGGCGCATCGGCGACATCGAGCTGATAGAACTTGTTGCCCTCGCCAAGCTCGGCCACAGCGGCCTCGCCCTTAGCAGCGTTCCTTGCGATGAGCGCGACATGTCCGCCGCCCGCGACGATGCCCTTGGCGATCTCGAGGCCAATGCCCTGAGTGCCGCCCGTGACAATCGCGGTCTTGCCCGTGAAGTCAAATGCCATGACTCCATCCCCCTTTATGTAAGGTGTCTCCTTGCGGGAAGTTGGAGCATCGCACGTGGCGATTATATGAGTCCCAGTCGTCATGGTGGTGACAACCCCTCGCCTAACCGCGGGCATAATAGTTCTTTGAAACGCTTCAGCAATTGAATGATTTTAAGTCTTAATGAGCTCTTAATATTGCCCACTGTATGAGGCCCGCGTATGGGGGTATCATCTTCCACCGAAAATAGTTTCTAGTGTTAGGGGTTTTCGGTGGAAGATGCCGATTTCCATGAGCTTGGGCGTCAGCTCTTTACCGAGTTTGGCAGCATGCACCAGCGCGTTTCGCGCTTTGCCGACCAGGCTCTGGGTGGCGAGATGGCCGTCATGCGCGCCCTCATGCGCGCCGGCGGCTCGCTCACGCCGAGCGAACTCGCCGATCGTGCCTGGGTCTCGAGCGCCCGCATCGCCAATATCCTGCGCGCCCTCGAGGCCAAGGGCTGGGTCGAGCGCGAGCACTCAAAGACCGACCGTCGTCGCGTACACGTCACGGTGACCGACAAAGGATTCCAGGATCTCGAAATCAAACGTCGGGAATTCGAGAACCGCACTGCGGCTTTCCTCGAGCAGCTCGGCGAAACAGATACCCAAGAGATGGTGCGCCTTCTTAGACGTGCCAACGAAATTATCGACCGCAATCAAGAAAGGAGAGATGCCGAGTGAGGATTCTCAAGCTCTTTAAAAAACATATCCTGGCACTGTTCGCAGCTATCGTACTTATCGTAATCAGCTGCAACGCCGATCTGGCACTGCCTACCTATATGAGCGACATCGTCGACGTGGGTGTGCAGCAAGGCGGCATCGCGTCGCCCGTACCCGACACCATCCGCGCCGAATCGCTCGACGACCTCGAACTCTTTATGAGCGCCAAAGACGCCAAGGCTGTGGAGGCCGTGTTTAGCAAGGCTGACAAAAACGACATTCGAACGTACGAGGGCACCGAGGAAGAGCGTGCCGATGGAGGCAAGATTGCCGACATTATGAGCCTGCCCGAGACTGTTGTCCTTTCGCTCAACCAGGGCATCGACGCCAACTCCATGGGCGACATGACGGGCTCGTCCAGCGAGAAAGACGACAACGCTGCCCAGGCCATGCCCACCCCCGAGCAAATGGCAGCGATGACGCCCGAGCAGCTCGCCGAGATGCAGCAGAAGGCCGCAGCGGCGCAGAACATGCAAAAGCAGATTGATGCCGACGGCGGCAAAATCACTATGAAGAGCCTGCGCCTGGGTGTCGAGGGCGGTCTGGTAGACCAAAGCAAGCTCGTCGAGGGCGCCAACCAAATGGCGGACAAAATGGGCTCCATGTCGGGCTCCATCGTCACCCAGCGCGCCGTGAGCTATGTACAGGACGAGTACAAGGCGCAGGGCATCGACCCCGCCGACGTGCAGAACGCCTACCTGAGCCGCATGGCGACCACGATGTTTGGACTGTGTCTGGTGTCGCTGGTCGCCACCATCCTGACCGGCGCCGTGGCTTCGCGCACCGCCTGCTCCATCGCCCGCGACCTGCGCCGCGAGACCTTCAACAAGGTTATGCACTTCTC
>CAKURW010000019.1 GCA_934675795.1 uncultured Collinsella sp. | reverse complement strand
GTTAACGGCGGCTTTTCTTATGCCTGGCGTATAGCCCCGCTGCAACAAGGGCGACGGTGGTCGCCAGACTCACTGCAAGCCCCGCAAGGGCACCCGGAGTCTTGTAGGTCATCACGATCCTATTCGCGCCTTTCTGCACGTTCAGGGACGACAGGCCCTTATCGGCGGCGGGCGTTAGTTCTGCGGCGGTTCCGTTTACCGTTATGTTCCAGCCCTCATCGTACGGAACGCTCAGCAGCAGGTTGCCGTCATACTTGGCGGTATACTCGCCTTCGATCCTTCCGTCCTTAAAAACCGTCGGAACAAATTCGTTCGTCTTAAACTCGTTCATAATCTGCTGGAAAACGTCCAGATTGAGGGCGTAAAAGACCGGCTCATTGTCTTGGGGCATGTCCGTATAACCCTCTGCGACTCCGATTGACACCGTATGCTGGCTCGGGGTGTCCGATGCATCCGCAATCTGGCGGATATTATTGTCGAATCTCCAGGCCTCGTTTGTGATCGTTCGCTGGTCGATGGTAAGGGTGACTGGCCAATAACTGCCGGCGGTCGCATCTTTGTTAATGTAGAGGTATCCGATGGACTCCGCCGGAACGGTAACGCTCCATTGCTTTTGGTTCTCACCATTTTCCGTGTTCGTAGCCTCGATTTTGGTATAGAGCTCTACCTCGCGGCCCAGGATTTTGCTGTATAGGTCATTTTGCTTTTCGAAGGGGTTCTTGCCCTCTAACGTGCTGTTTTGAACGCCGCTCGAAGCTGCGATGCCAGCGCTGAGCGCATTGGGATTCTCGTAGACCGTGCTAGCGGAGTCGGTTTGATTTGCCTTTGCCGTAACGTATCCTGCGGGGCTGTGTTCGGCAATGGCGTACTTAACTCCCAGCAGGGCATCGACGGCAAGAATGGGTTCGGCATAACGGGTCGAAAACTCGCCGGCGCTGCTGTATCCAAGGGAGTTGAGCAATGCAATTGCCTGCGGGTTATTTGCGGATGAGTAGGACGACAGCTGGTTGTACCCAAGCGCTAAGCCCTCGTTGAGGGCGGCGCTATCGGTGCGCGTGGTCGTTCGATCGATGCGGTAGAATGACGCAGAATCCTGGTCTTGAATGGCTGCGATCGTGTTGGTTGCGGTAGTCACATAGGTACAGTTGGCATCTTCGGAATAGCCTGCGTACAGTTGGTTCCACATCACATGGGCGTTGATAAACAACTCAATTGCGGTGATTGTCAGGATTGGTAATACGACGGCGGGTCGATAGACATGACGAAATTTGGGCTGGCCCTCGAACACCTGCAACGAATAGCCTGCGGCCCACATCGTAAAGAAGCCCAGCAAAAAGGCTGTGCGCGAATAGAACCCGTTGGGAACGCGCATGCCGCACCAGATGTACTCGAGCGGGCTCAAAACGGAGCTAGCGATCAGGACGGCTGTGACGACGAACGTTGCGATGCGTATCTTGGCCGAAACCTTGCGGTTAAACAGTAGGCTTATTGCGAGTAACATCATGATTACGCCGCAATAGAACTGCGGCGTGTTCCCGTTATTCACCCACATGCCGGGGATGAAGCCCCTGATGAGCGATTTGAGGCCTGTTTTAAGCAAAGGGCCAAGTGCCAGCACGGGGCCGCCTTTTGCCATGGCAAGGATGGTCGGCAAAAAGGTCCAGGCGGACAGGAGCAGCCCAAGCATCATAGCCCCTGCAAATCGTAGGACCCGGTCGAGCGTGAGCATCCAGCTAAATCCTTCTGCAGCGACGTAATCGACAAACTCAACCAATACGAAGATGCAGAGGAATAGGATGCTGATATAGGCCGTATACCAACAGAACATGACATTGAGGGCAATCGCAATAACGAGGCGTATCATTTTTTGTTCCCGAATGAGCTCGTAGCATCCGAAAGCGCAGATGGGCAGTAGGATAAGACAATCAATCCAGAGCGGATTACACAAATTACTTATGGTCCAACTGCAAAACGTAAATGATAGGGAAAGTAGGAATGCTGCGGGCTTGGGTAGACCAAAACGCCTTTGCAGGAACCAAGCGCTGCTGATGTGAATGCAGCCAAGCTTGAGCGCGGTTATGGCAAATACGAAGAGCGTCAGCTTGTCTGCGGGAAACAGCACGCAGAGCAGGTTGAAGGGGCTGGCGAGGTAGTAGCTATAGAGCCCCCATGTGTTCATGCCGAGTCCCTGCGAGAAGGAATAGCGAAGGTTTGCCTCGCCTAAAAGGACGCGGCGAAACCACGCGAAGAAGTCGATGTATTGGTATTTGAGATCGTTGGTGAGAAACGAGTTGTCGCCAAAGGGGTAGACATGCTCCGCCGCTGCAAGTGCGACAAAGAGTGCGACGGAAAACGCGAAGCAGGCGGCGTAGAACGCCACATTCTTGAGCGTGCTGTTATTGGGCTGTGTCATCAGATTCCTCGTTGGATTCTCGAATGATATAGATGGGGCGGCGCTTGGTCTCCAAGTAGGCTTTTGCCAAGTATTCACCGATGATTCCTAAGCACAGAAGCTGCATGCCGCCAAACAGCGTTATGAGGCAGGCGAGGGACGGCCATCCACCGACGGGGTCACCCCAAACAAGCGTTTTGACCAGGATGACGATGAATCCCAGGATGGCAATGAGACAGAAAACGATACCCGTGAGGGCGGCGAGGGAGAGCGGCGCCGCGGAAAACGCGACGATGCCGTCGATGGAATAGAGGAGCAGCGACCAAAAGCTCCATTTGGTCTCGCCGGCCACGCGGTTGATGTTTACGTAGGGGAGCCATTTGGTCTTGAAGCCGACCCAGCCGTAAATGCCCTTGGAGAATCGGTTGTATTCGCCCATGGAGATGATGGCGTTGACCATAGGTCGCTTCATGAGCCTAAAATCGCGTGCTCCGTCGACGATGTCGGCCTTGGAAATGCGGTTGATGATCTTGTAGAACATACGGGCGCAGAACGACCTGATGGGAGGCTCGCCTTCGCGGGTGGTCCTGCGTGTGGCGACGTTATCGTAGTTTTCGGTCTGCAAGATCTCGTACATCTGCGGCAGGAGCGAGGGCGGGTCCTGCATGTCGGCATCCATGGTGGCGACATAGTTGCCCTTTGCGTGCTGGAGTCCTGCGAGTAGTGCCGCCTCCTTGCCAAAGTTCCGCGAGAAAGAGTGCCAGTGGATGACGTATGGATGCGCCGCCGCGGCTTCTGCTTTCATGACGGCAAGCGTTTTGTCTGCCGAACCATCGTCGATGAGGACGGCTTCAAAGGAGATCTCGGGGTACTGCTGAGTCATGATGCGAACGACGCCATCGAGCTCTTTGAGAAAGATCGGAAGTGATTCCTGCTCGTTGTAGCACGGCACGACGATGGAGATGAGCGGCATGGTGGTTTACCTCTCGCTTGGCTTGGAAGTAGGGCGGCCGGGCTGGTCATCGTAGGCGTATTTGCTGTACACATTTACCTCCCACTGCTTTTTTTCGACCTTTGCCACGGAATCGAGGATGAATCCGGTCGCAAGGCTTAGGCCGCACAGGAACATAAACGAGGCGGCGAGCACGGCGGTGGGGAAGCGCGGAACGAGGCCGGTCTGGAAATACTCGACAACGATGGGCATGCCCAGGGCGAGACCAGTCACCGCAAACAGAAGCGCGACGAGGCTGAAGAACTTCAAAGGGCGGTAGTCCTTGAACAGCGCGCCGATCATGGCGACGACCTTGATGCCGTCGCTCACGGTATTAAGCTTAGATTCGGATCCTTCCGGGCGATCGCGGTACTCGATGGGCACGTCTTTGATGCGCCAACGGTGGTCGACGGCGTGGATCGAGAGCTCGGTTTCGATTTGAAAGCCCTCGGAAAGCACGGGGAAGGTCTTGACGAACGGGCGGCTCATGGCGCGATAGCCTGTCATAACGTCGTCGAAACTGTAGCCGTAGATCCACTTGATCATAGCGCGGACCAGGTTGTTGCCAAAGCCGTGGAAGGCACGCTTGTTTTCCTCGGCATAGGTGCCGTTGGACAGGCGGTCGCCCACGGTCATGTCGGCCATGCCGCTGAGGATGGGCTCGCAAAGGGCTTTGGCAGCCTCGGCGGGGTAGGTATCGTCGCCGTCGACCATCAGATAACAATCAGCATCAATATCGCGAAACATCTGACGGCAGACGTTACCCTTTCCCTGTCGGGGCTCAAAGCGCACTGTGGCGCCGTGTTCCGTTGCGATGCGCGAGGTATCGTCTGACGAGTTGTTGTCATAGACATAGACCGTCGCCTGCGGAAGCTCGCGGTGGAAGTCGTCAATGACTTTGCCGATCGTGAGGGCCTCGTTGTAGCAGGGGATAATGACGGCAACAGATTCAGAATTCACTCAATGCTCCTTACCCATTCAATCGTTAGCAAGTATAGCCGTTTGCGACAGGCATCCTAAGATGTGGGTTAGTTCTCCAGTTTTGTTGCGCGAATCGTTTGCCCGCCCGTCGGGTCTATACTGTTCGTTTGTCAACGATTACGAGTAAAGGAGTTGCATCCGTGTCGGATCAGACAAAGCAACAAGAAACTCGCAGTCTGCCTGCGACGTTTGCTAAGAACGAATTTGAGAAGGACGCGTTTATCCTTCGTCAGCTGGTTACCAAGGATTTTAAGATCAAGTATCGCCGTAGCGTTCTGGGCGTCGCATGGTCGGTGCTCAATCCGTTGCTGATGATGATCGTCATGGCCATCGTGTTCTCGACGATTTTTGCCCAGGGCCGCAACGGCTCTATTACGCCCGAGATGTACCCGTTGTATTTGATCGTGGGTAATGTCACCTTTGCCGTCATGTCCGAGTCTACGAACCAGGCTCTGACGTCCATCGTGGGTGCGGCTCCGCTGCTTAAGAAAGTTAAAGTGCACCGTTGGGTTTTCCCGGTGCAGAAGGTGCTCTTCTCGCTGGTCAACTTTGCCTTCTCGCTGGTCGCCGTCGCCATCGTTATGCTGTGGTTCCGCGTTATGCCTTCTTGGCACCTGATTCTGCTGCCGGTTTGCCTGCTGCTGCTTATGTGCTTCTGCATGGGCCTGGGCATGATGCTCTCTGCCCTTACGGTCTTTTTCCGCGATGTCATGCATCTGTGGAGCGTCGTCATCACGGCGTGGACTTACATCACGCCTATTTTTTGGACGACCGACTTCGTTGCGCAAATGCCGCATCTCGTGCGCATTCTGGTCTATGCGAACCCCATGTATAACTACTTGCAGTTTATGCGCGATATCTTCCTGTTCCAGACCACGCCCTCGCTTATGACGTTTGGTATGTGCGTCGCTTGGGCGGTCCTTGCGCTTGTTATTGGCTACACCGTGTTCCATAAGTCCGAGCGCAAATTTATCCTCTACATCTAAGGAGTGCTGTTATGACTGAATCTGTTGTTGATTACAGCGAGCAGCCTCTGGCTGTCGAGGTCGACGACGTCACCATGATCTTTAACATGGCGTCCGAGTCGCTGACCAACCTCAAGGAGTACTTCATCAAGCTTGCCAAGCACGAGCTGTTCTTTGAGGAGTTTAGGGCGCTCAAGCATATCTCGTTCGATATTCATCGTGGCGAGGTCGTGGGCCTGGTGGGCACTAATGGTTCCGGCAAGTCTACGATGCTTAAGATTATCGCCGGCGTGCTCGAGCCCAGCGAGGGCAGCGTTAAGGTGCACGGTAACATCGCGCCGCTGATTGAGCTTGGTGCCGGCTTTGACCCCGAGTTGACCGCCCGCGAGAACATCTATCTGAACGGTGCCCTGCTCGGCTATACCAAGGAGTTCATCGATGCCAACTTTGACGGCATTATTGAGTTCGCTGAGCTTCAGAACTTTGTCGACATGCCGCTTAAGAATTTCTCCTCGGGCATGGTTGCGCGCATTGCCTTTGCAATCGCGACGATTACCGAGCCTGACATCCTGATCGTTGACGAGACACTTTCCGTCGGTGATGTGTTCTTCCAGCAGAAGTGCGAGGCCCGTATCCAGCACTTTATCCAGAGCGGCGACGTGACGGTTCTGTTTGTTTCGCACTCCATGGAGCAGGTTGAGCGCATCTGCCAGCGTGCCGTTTGGATTGAGAAGGGTGACCTTCGCATGGACGGCCCGGTCGATGAGGTCTGCAAGGCGTACCGCGAGCAGTTCAACTAGGTTATAATTACTTGCGCCTGACAGGCTTGTGCTTGCTTGGGCGTGCGGTTATTTGCTCCATTAGCTCAGTTGGATAGAGCAGGGGACTTCTAATCCCAAGGTCGACGGTTCGAATCCGCCATGGAGCACCATCGTTTATTAAGCCCGGACCGCTTAGTGGTCCGGGCTTTTTTCGTCTTATTGCTGCGGTTTTGAAGGGTGAGCTATGGGGACCAAAAGGCTCGACTGGATTGTTATTGCAAAGGGGATTGCAATTATCCTGGTCATTGTGGGGCACACCGTTCCAAATCCCTCGCCTTTGCGGCACGCCATCTTCTCGTTTCACATGCCGGTGTTTTTTTATTCTTGCTGGATATACGTTTAGGCCCAAGCCGTGGCGCGAGCTGGTGAGTGGCTCGGTGTCGCGTTTGCTGGTGCCGTATGTGGTGCTTGCGCTGGCGTGGCAGGTGCCGACGTTCTTGATGAGCGGGGCTCCTTTGACGGGTAGTGCGCTTACGGGCGGACTTGAGATGCTCGTGTTTGCCTCGGGTGTTGATGTGCCTGGGCTTGGCGTTGCCGCCGTTGGCATGGCGTGGTTTTTAGCCGCGCTGTTTACGTCGCGCCTGCTGCCGCGCTGTTTACGTCGCGCCTGCTGTTTAATGCGCTGGTACGGCTGTTTGACGGGCGCGAAGTTGGGGTTGTTTGGCGGGGCGTTGTCTGTGTTGCGATAGCTTTCGGTGGCCTGAGCGTGTCTCGCTTTTTGGGTATCTACCTGCCGGTCGATCTGGATCTGAGCTGCTACATCGTTTTGCTGATGTGGATTGGCTATACGGCCCGCCAAAGGGGGCTGGAGCCGAGCGTGGACAAGCCGCTGCTGTTTATTGGAGCTGGAATTGTTTGGCTTGTCTTAGCAGCTATGAGCGGGCTTGAACTTTCGAGCCGCCGCGTGGACGGTTTTGTTATTGCCACGATTGCCGCTCTTGCTGGCAGTTACTGCGTATGTTGGGTTTCTATGGCTGTGGAGAAGCTGAAGGACGTACCGTTCTTGGGCGCTCTTGAGCGAGGGCTCGTGTTTTGCGGACAAGCCAGCCTGGCAATCTTTGCAACCCACGCAGTCGATTGGTTTATCCCTTGGCAGACGATGCCGTTGCTCATGAAGCTGTCGGCATCGTGGCTCTTCGCATCAATCGTGCGTTGTGCCTGCGATATCGGATTGGCGTACGTGATCAAGAAGACGTAATTTGTAGCGGGGTCGACCAAGCTGATCGTCCCCGCTGTTTTGTGGACATTTTTGTGTCAGGGTTAGAACTGGGCGCCTTCAGTCTCTGCTGAAGCTCCGTTTGTTCGTTGCCTATTTAACTTAGACAGAACTGGGGTTCAAACCAGTTCTCGAACGAATATGAATTGCCTTCTTCCGTCCATGTGTCGTCATTAATAAAGGATTTGAGATCATCGTCGCCACAGATATCCTCGGGCCATTCATCCCAACCTAAGTCCCGTGGATAGCCGTCTTCATCGAGATCGGTTTCATCGGTTTCCCAGTCGGAAACGAGTTCGAATGACGCATCTCGGATAAGCCTTACAAGCAGTTCTTGTGCAACGGTGTGGGCCATTATGTCTTGTCCGTGTTTTGCTCGTATACGATAACTAATCAGATCTGCTCGAAGTTTGAATAGAAAGTCATAGTTGTACTGCATCAGATATTGAGGTGGGAGCAAATCAATCATCCAGCTATCGGGGAGCTGTCCTACATGAGTCCCTTTTGGAAGATGAGAGAGGTCCTCAAGATCCTTATTGATATAGTCAAGCAGAATATCGGTTCCAAAGGCGAAGGACGCTGCGCCCTTATAGCCATATTCATCTTTTAAGAATTGGGACCAGGCGGCATGACTCGAATCAATCGCCAAGGATTCTTTTGTCGTGGCCTCATTTATAGTTTCTGCGGCTGAATCATCGGGGAAGTTTTTCCATTTGAGGACCTTGCACACGGCTGTTGCCTTATCGCTTCGAATGGATTGGCCGCTCTCGTACTTACCCCATGTTTTTGCCCCGATTCCGGCTCTGGAAGCTGCTTCTTCGATGCTAAGGCCCAGTTCTGCTCTCCTTGCTTTGATTTGGTTTGCTAAATCTTCGCTAACTTGAATTGTCTTAGGTGGCATCTCTATTCCTTTCCAACCGGAACGTATAGGATACATACCATATTAATACTAATAGTCCGTCTGTAAAGCCGGTATGTTGCCTGTTTGTGCTTGATGGAGTTTGTCTATTAAAAAAATCGGACGCCCGCAAGGCATTTGCTGTGGGCGTCCGATATTCGAACAGGGGTCTATTTGCATGATTTAGCCTGGGGCTGCCTATTTCATCCTCAGACAGTCTGGTAAGACTTTCGATACTGCACTCATTGCCTGTGGCTTTAGGTACTGCTCGTTAAGTCGTGCCTTTTTGTAAGCGTAGCGGGTATCTGCTGAGTATTTGACCAGCACATCCGTAAAGAATCGTTCCCAGCTTAAATAATCGCGGCTTTCGATATAACTCGAGGAATCCTCAAGGATTTTGGGAATGTCGCTACTGGGGATGAGCCCGGAGCGTAGGAGTGTCCACTCGAATGACTCCGGGAGGAACAAGCGAACATTCTTGTAAATACGCTGTCCCAACACCTTTTCGATGTAGGGGCCAAACGCTGCGCCGTCTCCTATGACTAGGATGTTCTGCTCGGGGCATTCGTGAATCGTTCGCTTTAGATTCGCTACGCCGGTGGCGGTGTAGCAGGGGATTCCGAGCCGGTTGCAAAGAGCGCCGTAGAATTGATAGCCAGATTTGCTGTCCTCGACAACCACAGCATCGGGTATCTCGAATCCAACATTTAGATCCTGATACAGCATGCTCGTCGTGTGGTCATATAGCGGCTTGGTCACCGAGTAGAAGCGCCTATCGCTCTTGCGACCATTGATTGTCTTGCTTGTGGTGTTGACTAGCTTTAGGATTTCATCGACGCTGTAGGGGAGTTCACTGGCATCGCGACGAGATACTAGCACAAAATAGTTGGATGAGCCGTTAACGGCTTTTGCGAAGTCCTTTGAGTAAATAAACTCATTGCCCTCATCTAGAAAGACGATTGAGTCCTCGATAAGCGAAAGCTCGCGCTTCCAACGCCTGCCAGATAGCGTTTCGCAGGGTACGTCGCAGCTGAGCTTGACGCCGCTCTCCGGTCCACGATCGTTGTAGTCGCGAATCATCGAGATGAGTGTCGTTTTGCCCGTGCCACTGTTGCCTCGTATAAAGGAAATGTTGCGTTTAAACGTGAGCGTGTATTTGACCTTTGCGCGCTCGACGACAACGGTATGTGTTCCCCTCATTACTCATCAACATCCAAGAAGTCATTGGTGGCGCCGACAAACTCCTGCATGTTCTTGACGATGCGGTTGTCGTTTTCGATGCGGATTTCAAAGCTCTTCCAGGGGAATTTCATGATGTGGTAAAGGGTCACCAGCACGTCCTGCTCTTTGCCAATTTTGAGCAACCAGCGAGCGCAGTTGTCGCCGCAGGTGGAGGCATTAAATACCTTATCGGGGAGATTGCGTACTAGTAGCAGCGTCTTAACGCCGCCGGACAGTTCGAGTGGGGTGATCGAGCCCAGTTGCTTACTTACGATGTTGTGGGGACCGATGAGCTCGGATCCGTCAACGCTTTTAATGATCTGTGCGGCCATTGGGTCTTCGAACCATGAGTCCAAGTATGAGTTCCTAAAGAAGGTCTCGGTATCGTAAATGGAACCGGGATAATCTCCCAGGTGAATGCTTAGCATGCGAGTCTCCAGACGTTGTGTGATTGCAACGATTATATGCCAGTAATAAAGTGCCGCCAGTAGCGAGGTTGCTGCTGGCGGCACTGGCTTTGTGAATCGGTGCTGATGATATGGCCTGTGGGACTACTTTTCGAGATGCTCTTTCAGCAGCTCCAATGCGTGGGCGTAGCCTTGGAGGCCTTCGCCGGTGATGGTGGCGAAGCAGGCTAGGCGTGCGTAGCTCACCTGGCGGAAGTCCTCGCGCGTCTCGACGGCGCTGATGTGGACCTCGACGGCGGGGATGGCGACGGCCTTGAGGGCGTCCAGGATCGCCACGCTCGTGTGTGTGTAGGCCGCCGGGTTGATGACGATGCCGTCGACCTTGCCGTAGGCCTCCTGGATCTTGTCGACGATGCTGCCCTCGTGGTTGGACTGGAAGACCTCGACCTCGTCAAAGCCCTGTGCGGCGCCTGTTTCCTTGCAGATCTGCACCAAGCGGTCGTAGTTGTCGCTGCCGTAGATGCCCGGCTCGCGGATGCCGAGCATGTTGAGGTTGGGGCCGTTGATGACGAGTGCTTTCATGGTTGCTTCCTTTGTGGTTGCGCAGTGTGCTGCAGGCCTTGGGGTTTGACGTTTGCCCAGATAAAACCTGCCAAAATAAACCTGTCCCTTTTTGGTAGGTTTTAAAGGGTGTCGAGGAGGGCTTGGGCGGTGTTGGCGGCGCAGTCGCGCGAGTCGATGATGTAATCGGCCCAGGCACGGTAGCGCGGCATGCGCTGTTCGGCCAGCTTGTCGATGCCGTCGCGGGCGGTGATGGGACGACCCTTGTGGGCGAGCTCGTCGAGCTTGCGGTTGAGCATTACGATCAGGCTGTTCTGGTGCAGCAGCGGATAGTTCTCGTCGCGCGTGACGACGCCACCTCCCGTGGAGAGCACCAGGCCGCTGCGCTTGGAAATTTCGGCCAAGGCCGCCGTTTCCTGTTCGCGGAAGGCCGCCTCGCCGCGCTCGACGATAAAGTCGGCACAGGGCATGCCCAGACGCTCCTCGAGCGCGCGATCCAAGTCGATGTGCTCGCGGCCCGTGAGCTGGGCGATCTGCTCACCCACGCGGGTCTTGCCCGAACCCGGCATGCCGATCAGCGCGATGTTTTGTTCGCGGCGGGACAGACGCTCCGTTACGTCTAAGATGCGCTTGCGCGGGGTGACTTGGCCGGTATAGTGCTCGACGGCCTGTGCCGCTTGGGCCACGAGCATCAGCAGGCCACCGATGCAGGGGATGCCGCGGCGCTCGGTCTCGAGCATGAGTCCCGTGCGGGCGGGGTTGTAGACAATGTCGATAACGCCTTCGAGCGCATCGAGCCCTTCGAGCGTGCAAGGCGCGTCGGGGCAATGGGGGAACATGCCGGCGGGCGTGCAGTTGACGAGCAGGGCGGCGTCGGACTGCTGCGCGATGTTGCCGTAGTTGACCTCGCTCGTGCGGCCCACGGGCACCACGGTGGCGCCTAGGTCGCCGAGCACCATGCTGGCAGTGGTACCCGCGCCACCGGTGGCGCCGAGCACAAGGACCTTCTTGTCGGCCACTTCAACGCCCAGCTCCTCGACCAGGCACTGAAAACCAAAGTAGTCGGTGTTGTCGCCGCGCAGGCGGCCGTCGGGCAGGCGCGTGATGGTGTTGACGTTGCCCATACGCTCGGCCAATGGACTCAGCTCGTCCAGGTATTCCATGACGGCGCGCTTGTAGGGGATGGTCACGTTGGTGCCCTCCCACTCGTCGCCCGTCATAAAAGCCTCAATATCCTCGGGCTCACGCTCAAAACGCACATACTCCAGGCCTGCGAGCTCTTTGTAGATGGTCGGGGTGTAGCTGTGGCCCAGCACACGGCCCAGCACGCCGTAGGGGCGGGTTGCGGCGGTATCGGTCATCTAGAGCACCTCCGTGTAGCTGCCAAAGTAGGTGAAGCTCTCGCACACGTCGTCGATGGAATCGAGCAGGTCGTCGAGGGCCTTGCTGCCAAAGGGGCAGTCCAGGTCAAAGTAGAACATAAACTCAAAGTCGTGCCCGGGGATGGGACGGCTCTCGAGCTTGATGAGGTTGATGTTGAGCGCATAGAAGCGCTCGAGCACGCGGTAGAGGGCGCCCGGCTCGTTGGCCGTGGTGATCATGAGCGAGGTGCGGTTGGCGCCGGGGTAGACGCGCGGCTCGCGGCTGATGACGACAAAGCGCGTGTAGTTGTTGTCCGAGTCCTGGATGTTGGGCTCCAGCACCTCCAGGCCATAGAGTGCCGCGCAGCTGCGCGAGGCGATGGCGGCGACGTCGGTGCGCTCGGAGTTGGCGACCATCTCGGCCGACATGGCCGTGTTTGGGTATTTGGTAGCGTGCAGGCCGTGCGCCTCGATAAAGCTAGCGCACTGCGCGATGGCCTGACCGTGGCTGTAGACCTCGCGCACGTCGGCGAGCTTGGTGTCGGGTTTGACGAGCAGGTTGTGATCGATCTTGAGTCGCAGCGAGCGCACGATGTGGAAATCGAACTGGGCGAGCAGGTCGTAGACGGCGTTGACCGAGCCGGCGGTGGAGTTCTCGATGGGCAGCACGCCAAACTCGCAGAACCCGTCGCGCACGGCGCGCATGACGCCTTCGAAGGTCTCGAAGAACGCGATGTCGGGTACGTCGAAGAGCTTGCACGCGGCTATCTGGCTATAGGCACCTTCCACGCCCTGGCAGGCGACGGTGGCCGTTTGAGGGAAGGGCGTGTCGGACGCTGCAGCCGTGGCGTGGGCCTTTTGCGAGACGGTGATGCCCTTGAGCTCGTTGATGTAGCGCTGCTGCTCGGCCTTGCTCATGTTCATGAGGAGACGGAACAGGGCGATGGTCTGGGCCTCGTAGCGCTCGGGTGCGCGGCCGGCGAGGTTGTTGAGTTTGGAGCGCTCGCGGGCGGGGTCGAAGACGGCCTTGCCCATCTCGATTTTTGACTTGGCGACCTCGGTGGCAATGTCCATGCGCTCGACAAAGCTGTTGAGGAGCGTGGCGTCGATGCCATCGATGGCCTGGCGAATATCGGCAAGGTCCATGGAGGCCCCTTTCACGTTACGGCTGAGTTGACAGGCAACCCAGGTGAGTCGGGTTAGAGCTGGGCGGCGTCCTCGAGGAGAGCGTCCCAGATGGCGAGGGCGGCGGCTGCCTCGGCTACGGGTACGGCGCGCGGGACGATGCAGGGATCGTGACGGCCGTGGACCGAGAGCTCGGCATTTTCCATGGCGTCCATGTCTACGGTCTGCTGCTCGCGGCCAATTGAGGGCGTCGGCTTTACGGCCATGCGCCACATGACGGGCGCGCCGGTCGAAATACCGCCCAGGATGCCGCCGGCGTTATTGGACTCGACCTTGATCTCGCCGGTCTCGGCATCGATGCGATACGGATCGTTGTTCTCGCTGCCGCGCATGGCGGCCACGGCAAAGCCCATGCCAAACTCCACGCCCTTTACGGCGGGAATGCCAAACGCGATTTGCGCGATGCGGTTCTCGATGCCGTCGAACATGGGGTCTCCGATGCCCGTAGGCAGTCCGTAGATGCCGCACTCCACGATGCCACCGATGCTGTCGAGTTCATCGCGCGCGGCCAGAATCTCCTCGCGCATGCGGCCGGCTGCGGCGGCGTCAATGCACGGCAGATCGTTCGTAAGGATCGCCTTGCGGTCGGCCTCACGATAGACCATATCGTCCATCGGCAGGTCGGAGATGCCGCCGATCTGCGCGACGTGCGCCATGACCTGAATGCCGCGGGCCTCGAGCGCCTGCAGCGCGATCCCGCCGGCGATGCATAGAGGGGCCGTCAGACGGCCGGAGAAGTGCCCGCCGCCGGCGACGTCGTGCATGTTGTGGTACTTCACACGCGCCGGAAAGTCTGCGTGCCCAGGGCGGGGCTTGCGGCGCAGCTCGGAGTAATCCTTGGAGCGCGTGTTGGTGTTCTCGATAATCGCGGCGATGGGCGCGCCGGTGGTATGTCCATCGACAACACCGGCGATGATGTGGGCGGCGTCGGCCTCGCGGCGTTTGGTCGCGGTCTCGTCGCGACCGGGAGCGCGACGGTCGAGGAAGGCCTGCAGCTTCTCCTGGTCCACGGCGATGCCCGCCGGAATGCCATCGAGCGAGCAGCCGATAGCGGGGGAGTGCGACTGGCCGAAGATGCTTAAGTGCAAGACGTTGCCAAAGGTCGAGGACATGCTATTCCTCCTCGAGTGTGACCTTGCCGCCCAGCAGGCGGTAGTGGTCGAAGAAATCGGGATAGGACTTGTTGACGGCCTCGGCGCCGTGGATCACGACCTCGCCGGTGGCACGGCTTGCGGCGATGGCGGCCATCATGGCGATGCGATGGTCGTTGTGCGAATCGACCTCGCCGCCGGTAAAGGCATCGACACCCTTGATGATGAGGTCATCGCCGGCAATGCGCACCTGCGCGCCCAGCGCGGTGAGCTCGCGGGTGGTGGTGACCAGGCGGTCGGATTCTTTGATACGCAGACGGGCGCAATCGCGGATAAAGGTGCGGCCCTGTGCCAGCGAGGCCACGGCCGAGATAACGGGTACCAGGTCGGGAATGTCGTGGGCACTCATCT
Organism: uncultured Collinsella sp.; assembly: GCA_934675795.1. Classification (GTDB taxonomy): domain Bacteria; phylum Actinomycetota; class Coriobacteriia; order Coriobacteriales; family Coriobacteriaceae; genus Collinsella. Next base: position 19,946 of record CAKURW010000019.1, on the reverse strand, counting down.
CAAAGCCGGCGAGCTTGTCGGACTGCACGGTGGCGGCGTTGGTGGAGCGCACGATGCGGGCGCCAAAGCGCGAAAGCGCAGCAAGCACGTTGCGGTCGCCCTGTGCGGAGCTCAGCGACACACCCTCCACGGTGATGGGGTCGGAGCCGATGGCGCCGGCGCACAGCCAAAAGGCGGCGTTGGACCAGTCGCCCTCGACGGCTACGCTGCCGGGCGTGCGGTACGAGCCGCTGCTTACGCGGAAGTTCGTGACCTCGGGCTGGCCGTCCTTGGCCGGAATACGCTCGACGTTGACCTCGACGCCAAAGGCCTTCATTGCCTGGATCGTCAGGTTGATGTAGGGGCGGCTCTCGATGAGGCCGGTCACCTGCACGCAGGAGGGCTGGGCGAGCAACGGGGCTGCCAGCAGCAGACCCGAGATGTACTGCGAGCTTACGTTGCCCGGCAGCACAAAGGTGCCCGGGCGCATGCGTCCGCTCGTCTTGAGCGGAAAACCGCCCAGGCCCTGCAGGTCGCAACCGGCGGCGATAATCTCGTCCGAGAGCGGGGACAGCGGGCGGGCGCCTAAGCGTCCCTGACCCACAAAAGTTGCTTCTGCACCCAGCGCGCAGGCGACGGGCAGCATAAAGCGCAGCGTGGAGCCGCTTTCGCCGCAGTCAAGCGTGCCGCCGGCAAGGGCCTTGAGCAGGCCAAACTCAACACTCTTCATGGTAGGGTGGACCTGGAAGCCGTCCTCGACGGTCTCGATGCGGGCGCCGAGTGCCGTAAGGCAACGCACCGTGGCCTCGATGTCGGCGCAGGTGGTGTTGCAGGTGACGTGTGTCTCGCCGTTGGCAAGCGCAGCGCAGATGATCAGGCGATGTGCCATCGACTTGGACGCGATGGCGGGAACGGTGCCCTTGAGCGGGGACGGGGTGATGCGGGCTAGCATGCGGATGCGTCTCCCTTCTGGCCGAGGCCCTCGGCAATGAGTTCGTGGAAAGTGGAAAGCGGCGTGCGGTCGATACTGCAGCGGCCAATGCCGTGCGGAATCACCAGGTCGATGGTGTCGCCCGCGCGCTTCTTGTCGTGGAGCGCCTCGGCAAAGACGGCATCGGCATTGAGGTCGCAGCGGGTCTTGAGGCCGTGGCGGGCGCAGAGCTCCTCAATACGGCCGGGCAGTGCAGCATCGCAAACGCCGTGCAGGGCCGCGGCGCGCGTGATGATGCCCATGCCGATCGACACGCAGTTGCCGTGTCCGAGCTCAAAGTGCTCGCAGGCCTCGACGGCGTGTCCGGCGCTGTGTCCAAAGTTGAGCAGCTTGCGCTGGTTGGTTTCGTGCTCGTCGGCGACGACCACGGCGCGCTTGATGTCGATGTTGCGGGCGATGATGAGTGCTACGCGGGCCACATCGCGGTTGAGCAGCTCCAGCGTGAGCGGGGTCTTCTCCAGCTCGGCGAAAAGCTCCGGGTCGGCGATCACGGCGTGCTTGACGACCTCGCCGCAGCCGTCGGCGAACTGCTCGGGCGTGAGGGTGGCCAGGCACCCCACGTCGGCGATAACCACGCTCGGCTGCCAAAAGGCGCCGGCCAAGTTCTTGCCGGCAGCCAGGTCGATGGCGGTCTTGCCGCCCACCGACGAATCCACCATGGCGAGCAGGCTCGTCGGGATCTGCACAAACTTGCAGCCGCGCATGTAGGTCGCGGCCACAAAGCCCGCCACATCGCCCACGACGCCGCCGCCGAGCGCCACGATCACGTCGGAGCGCGAAAGCTCGTGCTCGGCCACAAACTCCAAAATGGCAACATAGGTTTCGGCGCGCTTATGGGCCTCGCCGGCCTCGAAGGTGCAGATGCTCACCTCGTAGCCTGATGCCTCCAGACTCTGCTTAACTGGCATCTGGTAGAGCGGGCCCACGTTGGTGTCCGTCACGATGACGGCCTTGGTGCCGCCGGCAGTGGCGCGCACGAGCGGTCCCGCCTGCTCCAGCAAAAACGTGCCTACATGCACCTGGTAGGGGCGTGCGGTGTCGATATCGATGGTAATCGCCATAAGCTTCGGTCCTTTCGACCTGGCGTGATAGGTGGTCTAGTGGGAGGCCTCGTCGTCGAGTGCGCGCTTGATGCGGTCGCCCTCGGCAAGGAGATTCTCCAGATAGCGCTGGTCGCGGTCCTTGAGCGCACGGCTGTAGGCGCCGAGCGAGTCGATCAGGTGGTCGATCTCGAAGGCGAGAGCATCGGCGTCGTCGATCATGAGCTCGGACCACATCTGCGGGTTGAGGTGCGCTACGCGGGTGAGATCGCGATAGCTACCGGCCGAAAAGCCGTGGTGGACCTGGGCGGTGGGGCTTTTGACGTAGGCGTTGGATACCACGTGCGCAAGCTGGCTCGTGAAGGCGATGACGCGGTCGTGCTCGGCGGCGCTTGTCACGCTGAACTTGCCAAAGCCCAAGGGGCGCACCATCTCGCGCACCTGGCCTAAAAGCTCCAGCTTGAGCGCATCGTCCACCGCGGGCGGCACGAGCACGAGTGGCGCGCCCTGGAACAGGTCGGCGCGGGAGTGCGCATAGCCCGAGTACTGCGTGCCCGCCATGGGGTGCGCACCCACAAAGTAAAAGCCGTGCTCGCGGGCAAGCTCAAAGGCGCGCTCGCACACGATGCCCTTGACACCCACCGTGTCGATCACCACGGGACCCATGATGGCGTCGGTGTCGGTGGCGTCGGCGAGCGCCTGGGCGTGCGCCTCGAGCCACTCGATGCATGCCTCGGGATAGCAGGCAAGGACGATGATGTCGCATTCGCCGAGTGTCTTGTCGTTGAGCTCTCCGGCGACAGTGCCCATGCTGGCGGCCGTCATGACATCGTCATCGGGGTCCCAGGCCAGCACGCGAACGCCCGCCTGTGCATAGCCGCGGGCAAAGCTACCGCCGATGAGGCCCAGGCCGACGATACCGGCGCACTTGGGGCCGCCCTGGTTAACGCGCGCGTTTCTCACCGTACCCATGGGTTACTCCATGGTCTCTTGGCAGACAACCTCGCGGATGGCTCGGATGCGGCGCATGGTGTCGTCGAATTGATCGGGGGTGAGGGCCTGGGCGCCGTCGGACCAGGCGCGGCTCGGCTCGTCGTGGACCTCGATCTCCAGGCCGTTGGCACCGCAGGCGGTCGCGGCGAGCGCCATGGGCTCAACGTAGCGGGTGTAGCCGGTGGCGTGGCTGGGGTCGGCGACGACGGGCAGGTGCGACAGGTGGTGCAGCACCGGCACGGCGTTGAGGTCGAAGGTATTGCGGGTGCGGGTCTCGAAGGTGCGGATGCCGCGCTCGCACAGGATGACGTTGTCGTTGCCCTCGCTCATGATGTACTCGGCGGCCATAAGCAGCTCATCGATCGTGCCGGACATGCCGCGCTTGAGCAGAATCGGGGTCTGGGTCTTGCCGACCTCCTTGAGCAGGGGGAAGTTCTGGGCGTTGCGGGCGCCGATCTGCATGACGTCAATCTTCTTGTCCAAGAAGACCTGCACGTCGCGCGGGTCCATGATCTCGGTGACGATCGGCATGTCGAGCTCGGCAGACGCCTCGCACAGCAGGTCGAGGCCGGCGGGGCCCATGCCCTGGTAGGCGTAGGGGGAGGTGCGGGGCTTGTAGGCGCCACCGCGCAGCATCGTGGCGCCGGCGGCCTTCACGCGGCGTGCGATGCGGATGAGGTTCTCGCCCTCGACGGAGCAGGGACCGGCGATGACCTGGAACTGGTCGCCGCCGATCTTGACGCCGTGACCGCAGTCGATGACGGAGTCCTCGGGGTGGAACTTGCGGTTGGCGCGCTTGAACGGCTCGGAGACGCGCTGCACGCGCTCGACGACATCCATGGACTCGAGCAGGAACGGGTCGATCTTGGTCGTATCGCCCACCAGGCCGATAATCGTCTCGTTCTCGCCGCGCGAGACGTCGGTCTTCAGGCCTTTTTTCTCAATCCAGCTGACAATATGGCTGACGGCCTCGTCGCTGGCGCTCTGCTTTAGAATTGCAATCATGGTGTGCCTCTCACCTCGATGGATAACTTTTGCAAAAACGGCCCGCATTGCGAGCCGTGTATATATGGTGCATGAGAGTTTATACTATCCGACTCGCTTTTGCCTTCTAAAGTGGGCCGTTGCGCCGCGTCTTCCTCGGAATTGCAAAGCTTTTTCTTTTATTTTGATAGCCCGTGGTGCACTTGGGTATAATGCCAAACGTTGGCCCTATTAGCTCAGGGGATTAGAGCGTCTGCCTCCGGAGCAGAAGGCCGTTGGTTCGAATCCAACATGGGGCACCATCGAACGTAAGACCGTCCGAACCTCGCATGGTCCGGGCGGTTTTTCTTATACCGACGCGACGTGATGGGACGTGGTATGGCAGCAACGGATATCGAGCGCGGACTCTCGACCGCCGAGGTCGAGGAGCGCATCGCCGCCGGTAAGATCAACCGCAACATGGAGCTCAAGACCAAGTCGGTCAAAGAGCTCATCATCGAGAACCTCTGCACGCTGTTCAATTTGATCAACGTGATCTTGGCGTTCCTGGTCATTTTGACCGGTTCGTTTAAGAATCTGACGTTCCTGTTCGTGGTGTTCCTCAATACCGCTATTGGCGTCATTCAGTCCATGCGTTCCAAGAAGATGGTCGATAAGCTCACGCTGCTGACCTCCAAGAAGGCCATCGCGGTGCGCGACGGCGCCGAGGTGGAGCTCGACTTGGACCAGATCGTGCTCGACGACATCATTCGCCTGGGGCGCGGCGACCAGATTCCCGCTGACGCCGTGGTGGTTTCGGGCGAGGCGCTCGTGAACGAGAGCCTGCTGACGGGCGAGAGCGACCTTATTAAGAAACAGCCCGGTTCCGAGCTCATGAGCGGCAGCTTTATCGACTCGGGCCTGCTGCGCGCCCGCGTGATCCATGTCGGCGCCGACAACTACGTGGCCAAAATTAATAACGAGGCCAAGTACGTCAAAAAGGTCAATTCCGAGATCATGAACGCGCTTAACGCCATCGTGCGCTTTGCGAGCATCATCATGATCCCGCTCGGTTTGGCGTTGTTTGCCTCGAGTGTGAGCGAGCTGTGGGATGCCGCGGGAACCCCGGGCGATAGCGCACTTTCGTGGTGCTTCTCCGAGCTGCTGGCTGGCCATGTGCCTTCGTCGGCGCTGCTGTCCACGGTGGGCGCCCTGCTGGGCATGATCCCGCAAGGCCTGGTGCTGCTGACCTCGTCGGTGCTCGCCATCGCCACGGTGCGCCTGGCCCGCCGCAAGGTGCTGGCGCAGCAGCTCTACTGCATCGAGACGCTTGCTCGCGTCGACGTGCTGTGCCTGGACAAGACGGGCACCATCACGTCGGGCCGCATGGAGGTCGAGGGCACGTATCCGCTGCCGGTTGAGGGCGTGAGCTTAGGCGCCGGCTCCGACGAGGCGACCGTTCCCGTCGATACCACGGTGCTTGATTTTGCGCTGGCTAACGTCGCGCGTGCGACTTCGGCCGATGCCAACGAGACCTGCCAGGCGCTTCTCAACTATTACGCCGATCGCCCGGTCGAGGTGTCTGAGCCGCTGTCGGTCATTCCGTTCTCGTCCTCCAAAAAATGGAGCGGCGCGTCGTTTGCGCAGGGCTCCTATGTGATGGGCGCCGCGCAGTTTGTGCTTTCGGAGCGTGTGTTTTCGCAGGTCGAGAACCGTGTCGCCGAGCTTGCCGATACCTGCCGCGTGCTCGTGGTGGCGAGCGTGGACGGCTTTACGCCCGATGGCGATATGGTGGGCGAGGCCGAGCCCGTGGGCTTTGTGACCATCCGCGACGAGATTCGTACCTCGGCGGCCGAGACCATCGGCTACTTTAACGAGCAGGGCGTGACCCTCAACGTGATCAGTGGCGACGACCCGCGTACGGTGTCGTCGATCGCGCGCGTGGTGGGCGTGCCGGGGGCGGACGCTTATGTGGACGCCACGACGCTCGATACGCCGGCCAAGCTCGATGCCGCAGTGGACTGCTACCATGTCTTTGGTCGTGTGACCCCGCAGCAGAAGCGCGAGCTCGTGCAGGCGCTCAAGCGCCGCGAGCACACCGTGGCCATGACGGGCGACGGCGTCAACGACGTGCTGGCTCTCAAGGAGGCCGACTGCTCCGTTGCCATGGCGGCCGGCTCCGATGCCGCGCGCAACGTGGCCGAGATCGTACTCGTTGACAACGACTTTGCCTCGATGCCCGCCGTGGTGGCCGAGGGCCGTCGCTCCATCAACAACCTGCAGCGTTCGGCCTCGCTGTTCCTGACCAAGACGCTGTTCTCGATGGGCCTGGCGGCGCTGTGCATTGCGCTGCCGCCGTATCCCTTCGAGCCCATCCAGATGACGCTCATCAACTTCTTCTGCATCGGCGCGCCGGGCTTTGTGTTGGGCCTGGAGCCCAACAACGCCCGCGTGAAGGGGTCATTTTTGACCAACGTGCTCAAGCGTGCACTGCCGGCGTCGATTGCGGTCATTTTGGCTGCGGCGCTCGATATCTTTGTGGCGCGCGTGTTTGGTTTTAGCCAGCTCACGCTGTCTACGATGTGCCTGCTTACGTCGTGTGCGGCGAGCGTCAGCCTGATCTGGCGCATCTCGCAGCCTCTCACGCCCTTACGTGTGGTGCTCTTTGTGTTTGTAGTCGCCGGCATCCTGACGGGGGTTATCGGATTCCCGAAGCTGCTGTCTATTGCCAACCTGACGATGGGTCAGATGGTTATCTTGGCTGTCATCGTGGTCTTTACCTGCTCGGTGTTCTTTAAGCTCGCCACGATGATGGATTCGCTCAAGCCGCGTCGTCGTCATGCTGCAACTGGTTTTGGCCGCGGTGTGCGCGTCCACCTGGGTCGCGGTGGCGGCAAGGTGAGCTCGACGGGTTCGACGGCCGAGCGTTTTGCCAAGCGCTTCGCCGCCGACATGGCGCAGCGCCGCGAAGATCGCACCGCTCGCGAGGCCGAGGCCCGCGCACTCGAGGGCGTGGCCCAGGCCCAGCCCAAGAAAAAGAAGAGTACCGGAGCCAAGCGCTCTCGCGTGACCAAGTCCGCCCAAGGCATCAAAGTTTCGATGCCAAGCAAAAAGAAGAAGTAACTACGCGCCCTGGCGATGTTGAATTGGTGCCTTGCTCCTGTGGGGCCGTGGCGATGTTATGCTCTAACCTCGATTGTTTGAATTGCTTCGAAAAGAGGATGCCGTGATCTGCCCGCATTGCCTTAAGACTATCGAGGACGGCGCCTCGTTCTGCCCCTACTGCAACGCCTATGTGGGTCTGGGCGATGGCCCCGAGCACACCGAGTTCGTGTTCTGTGAGGGCTGCGGTGCCCGTCTTTCTCCGCATGATCGTACGTGCCCCAAATGCGGACGCCCCGCTCCGGGTATCCTCTCCGAGGACGCGGCCGCATCCGACCTGGCAGCGGGCCGCACGGCGGGCTTTCCGCGCCTAACGCAAGAGCAGATCGATACCGAGGTGCCGCATGCGCCGGCCTCTGCCGCTGCGGTGCTTTCGGACGCCGCTGACCCCAATGAGACCTGCGTGCTGCCGGCTTTCGATAAGGATTTCGGTATCCCCAAGGTCGATATTCCCACGCCCGTTTCCCTGCATGACGATGCTCAAAAACCCAAGCGCAAGGTGCACCCCGACGAGGACGCCTATCACAAACACAAGCGTCATATCCCCAAGCCGCTCATTATCATCGCGGTCCTTGCCGTCGTTTGCGGCGGTGCCTATTGGTTCGTGACGGCCGATCCTATGGGTGTCATGCCTGGTTTCTACGACCAGTTTGGCCAGGCCGCGCAGACGACCTTCCCCACGCGCCAAAAGGGCGAGGCCACTGAGGACGATACCAAGCAGGACGATTCTGCCGAGGTGGTCCAGGAAGAAACCGTGCTCACCGATGATCAGCTCTATACCAGGCTCGACGGTCTGTATCAGACCATCGTGTCCTACGCTGACGAGGACCAGATCGGCGAGGTCATCGATTCCTTTAACAACGGCTATCTCCGAACGCCGCTGTCCACCCGTCAGGAGCTGTCGCAGAGTGCCTACGCCCTGCGCGACCAGATCAAAAAGACGCAAGATGAGCTCAACAACCTTAAGTATCAGGACGATACGGTCTATGCGGACGACATCGCCCACTTAAAGCAGCTTGCCGAGTGGATGTATGAGCGCGTCGACGTGATCTGCCAGAGCTGGGATATCTCGCTGGCCATTCCCGATGGCGAGTCGATGAGTTCCCACCAAAGCGAGATCCTGGCGCCCATCGCGCAGGGCGGCAACAGTGCGCTGAACCAGTACGACGCCAATGTCGGTTCCTGGAAGCCGCAGCAGCGTTCCTAAAATTAGTTCGCTATAGTCGGCATAACCTACGTGCGCAATTGATGTAAGCCCATGCTTATTGCTACAATTCGTACAAATATGCTTTAAACGCACGAGGAAGGAACCACATGTTTGGTTTTAAGAAAGAGCTCTACACGCCCGAGTATCAGCTTGCCGGCGACGAGTGCGCCGTAATCGAGACGTCGAAGGGTACCATCAAGGTCAAGTTTGACGGCGAGGGCGCTCCCATTCATGTCGCGAACTTCTGCGAGCTTTCTACGATGGGCTTCTATGATGGCCTTAAGTTCCATCGCTATGTGCCCGGCTTTGTCATTCAGGGCGGCGACCCCAATACCCGCGATATGTCCGGCGCCGACGTCGCTGCCGGTCTTGAGGGCCCCGACGGCATGCCCGGTACCGGTGGCCCCGGCTACTGCATCAAGGGCGAGTTTGCCACCAACCCGCGCAACAGCCATGTCGATGGCGCCCTTGCCATGGCACGCTCCATGGACCCCGATTCCGCGGGTTCGCAGTTCTACTTCTGCCTGGGTGCCCAGCATAACCTCGATTCCGGTTACACCGTCTTTGGTACCACGGTCGAGGGTCTCGATGTGATTTCGCAGCTGCGTGCCGGCGACGAGATCGTCCATGTCGAGATCGTTCACGAGTAAAGGGGACTTCCTTGAATAGCCAGCTGATCCAACAGGGCCGCGCCGCTTACCGCGCGGGTGATTTTTCCGCTGCAGCCCAGATGCTTGGGGCGGCAAAGACTCCCGATGAGATTATGGGCGAGGCCGATCACCTTCGTGGCAACGCCTTGATGCACTTGGGCATGTATGCCGAGGCCGCCGAGGCCTACGCCGCCGCCCTCAACGACGGCACCTACGGCAAGCGCGGCGCGCTGCTCACCAATCGCGGTAAGGCGCTCGCCGCCGTGGGCGACTACACGACGGCCGCTCAGGCGTTCTCTGCTGCTACGCAGGATGCTTCCTATGCCACGCCGTTCAAGGCCTATCTGGGCCTGGGTAACGCGCTGTTCCAGTCGGGCGACTATGCCAACGCGGGTACTGCCTTCCGTCAGGCTGCCATCGACGGCGCCAATCCGGCTCCTGCCGCCGCACTCGGCGAGCTTGGACGTTGCTTCATTAAGCTCGGCCGTCCGGCGGATGCCGTGGAGACCTACCGCACGGCTATCGACTTTGCCGGTCCCCGTGACGACACGCGTGCGCTCAACGCCGGCATGGGTCAGGCGCTTTCTGCCGCCGGCCGTCCCTCCGACGCACTCGACGCCTTTAACGCCGCTACTGCCGATGGCATCTACCAGCTCACCTCCGAGCAGGCCGATGAGCTTGCCCGCGTGCACGATTCGCTTGCCGCGCTGTCTGCCCAGACGGCTATGGCCACGGCTCCGGCGCCCGCGATGGACGCTCCTGTCGTCGATCCGCTCGATCCTACGGGCGCGACCGGTCAGTTTATGCCCGATCCCTCGGACACCGGCTTCTTTACGCTGTCCGAGTCCGAGATGGTCCAGCAGGACCGTCAGGATCGTAAGCAGGCCAAGGTCCGTCGTCGCCATCGCCACACGGGTCTCAAGGTCTTCATCGTGCTGCTTCTGCTCATTTTGATTGCTGCGGGCGGTCTGGGCTTTGCCTACACGCGCGGCTTTGGCTTCCCCTCGCAGGAGTCGGTTATCACCGATCTGTTCCAGGCTGCCGGCGACGGTGACACCGCAAAGGCCGAGTCTTGCCTGGCCTCGAGCCTGTCCGAGGACGCCAAGTCGATGATTATCTCCTCGATTCCGCAGGGCGCCACCGTGTCCGTCGAGGGCATGGATCAGTCCATGACCGAGACGACCGCTAAGGTGAAGGCATCGCTGTCCAAGGGCGGCGAGCAGGAGTACACCGTCAAATTCGTGCGCTCCGACAATCATATCGGCTGGGCCGTTTCCTCGCTCGATATGGATTTCTCGGCTGCTGACAACCAGTAGTGACCTTATGGGATTTAGCTTTGCCCGGCGCTTCACCGCAAGTGAGGTGCCGGGCTTGCGCTAGTATCATGAGCTAGTAGTTTTCCAGCAATCATCCAACACATCAGGAGTTGCGTTGTTTTCTTTGATGGATATGTTCTTCGGTAGCTATGCGGGCGATCTTGCCATCGACCTCGGCACCGCAAATACGCTTGTCTCCGTGCGCGGCAAGGGCATCGTCATTCGCGAGCCCTCTGTCGTCGCCATCGACAAGAACGACGAGCGCATCCTGGCGGTCGGTATCGAGGCAAAGCGCATGCTCGGCCGTACGCCCGGCAACATCGTGGCCGTTCGTCCCCTGAAGGACGGCGTCATCGCCGACTTCGATGTTACCGAGGCCATGCTCCGCTACTTTATCGACAAGGCTTCCGAGAAGCGCTATCCGTGGACCCCGCGTCCGCGCGTTGTCGTCTGCGTTCCCTCCGGCGTCACGTCGGTCGAGAAGCGTGCCGTCTTTGAGGCCACGATTCAGGCCGGCGCTCGCCAGGCCTATCTGATCGAAGAGCCTATGGCCGCCGCTATCGGCGCCGACCTGCCCGTCGAGGAGCCCACCGGCTCCATGGTCATCGACATCGGTGGCGGTACCACCGAGGTCGCTGTTATCGCTATGGGCGGCATCGTCGTCTCGCAGTCCATCCGTATTGCCGGTGACGAGTTCGATCAGGCCATCCTCACGCACGTTCGCGATGCCTACAACCTGGCCATCGGCGAGCGTACGGCAGAGGACATCAAGATCAAGGTCGGCTCCGCCGTGCCGCTCAAGGACGAGCTCGACGTCGAGGTCAACGGCCGCGACGTGATCACCGGTCTGCCCAAGACCGTACGCATCGAGAGCGAGGAGATTCGTCGCGCACTCAACAAGCCGCTCGACGAGATGGCCAAGGCCGTCAAGGACGCACTCGATGCCACGCCGCCCGATCTTGCCTCGGACCTTATGTACTACGGCATTTTGCTGACCGGTGGCGGCGCGCTGCTGCGCGGTCTCGACGTGCGCCTGCGCGATGAGACCGGCGTTTCGGTCAACGTCAGTCCTACGGCGCTCGATAACGTCGTTAACGGCTGCGCCCGCGTGCTCGAGGCCAATGCGTTTGATGGTGGCTTCGTCCAGACCAATGCTTAATTTCCAAAAGGTGGATTCCATTTGGCACGATCTTCGGGTTTCTCCACAAATCTGAATACCAAGCGACAATCAACGGGTATGCGCCCGTTGATTGTTTTCAGCCTGATTTCGGTGTTGCTGCTCACGTTTTACATCCGCGAGGGCGAGGCAGGACCGATTCATGCCGTGCGTTCGGGCGTAACGACGATTACCTCGCCGGTGCGCTTTGTGGGTTCGGCTGTGGCGGCTCCCTTCAATGCGATCGGCAACGTGTTCTCTAACCTTACGGCGTCGCAGGACACGCTTGACGATCTTAAGAAGCAAAACGAGGAACTGACCTCTAAGGTTGCTGAGCTCTCCGAGGCTCAAAAGACCGCCGAGCGTCTGGAGGGGCTGGTCGGCCTGCAGTCGACCTATAACCTCAAATCGACCGCAGCTCGTATTGTTGGTGCCTCGGGCGATGCCTGGACCTCGACCGTCACCATCGACAAGGGCTCTGCCGACGGCCTTACCATCAACATGCCTGTGACGAGTTCGGCCGGTGTTATCGGCCAGATCATCGAAGTCTCGGCCAAGACGTCCACCGTGCGCCTGATTGGCGACGAGAACTCGGGCGTGTCCGCTATGGTGCAGGACACGCGCGCCCAAGGCATGCTGCAGGGTCAGGCTGACGGCACGCTGCGTCTTGAGTACGTGAGCGTCGACTCCGATGTTAAGGTTGGCGACATCATCGTGACCTCGGGCATCGGTGGCGTGTTCCCCAAGGGTCTACCGCTCGGCACCGTCTCGTCGGTTGAGAAATCGGCAAACGATGTGTACTACACCATTGTGGTGCGCGCTCAGACGACGGCCGAGAACAACGAGGAAGTGCTGGTCATTACCTCGCTGACCGACGAACAGTCGGCCTCGGATGAGGACGTGAGCACGGCCAACAGCACGCCGCAGGGAACGTCGCGCGATGCTGCGACCAAGACGAAGGACGAGAGCTCGGATGACAGTTCCGACACGTCCGAGACGACCGATTCCGGCTCGAGCGAATAGGGGGCATGTCCATGGATCTACACGAGCAGGGGATGAGCTCCCGCACGTTTGTAATCGCCGCCATCGTGTGCGTGCTGCTGCAGGCAGGCCTGGCACCGCAGATCTCCATTGCGGGCGGTCGCGTCAACTTCATGATTATCTTGGTGTGCCTAAGCGTGTTCTCTGGCGACCCGACCCGTGCCGTCGTGTGCGGTTTTTGCAGCGGCTTGTTTTATGACCTGTCCGCTGCCGTGCCGGTGGGCGTTATGTCGCTCCTGCTGACCGTGGGTTCTTTTGCCCTGGTGCACAGCGCCGTCGGTCAGACGGGCGGTACCCCGAGTGCGCGCGGCGTCACTGTGGGCGCCTTCGCGCTCGTCATTAATGTGATCTACAGCATCATCTTGCTGTTTATGGGTTTGGAGACGAGCTTTGTTGTGGCGATCTTCGGCCATGCGCTGCCGTCCTCGATCCTGACGGGTCTGGTTGCCATTCCGTTTTTGATGTCCGGTGTCGTGCCGCAGTCCGGCTATGGATTCTCCGCACGTGGCGGACGCCAGACGGGTATGCGCTTTAAGCCCAAGACCCGCAAGCTCAAATAGGGGAGGCCCGTAGATGTCTTCCCAGTTGACGGTTATTATCGCTGGTATCGTGCTGGTTGTGGCCATCGTGGTCGCGCTGGTCATCATGCGTCGTGGCGATTCCCGTTTTACCTACGATACGCAGCATGGAACGGCCCCACGCGCCACCGAGGGCGAGGGCAATACCGCGGCGACCGCCTTTAAGGGCCGCTTTTCCATCCTCACCACGGGTGTGGGCGCGATGTTTGCGGCGCTCGCCGTCAAGCTGTGGGGCATGCAGATGGTCTCGTCGGACTATTACGAGAAGCAGGCTAATAGCAATCAGACTCGCACCGTTACCACTCCCGCTGTACGCGGCCGCATCCTCGACCGCAATGGCGTGGCGCTTGTCCAGAACCGTCCCTCACTTGCTGTCGTGGCCTACCGCGACCTTGCCGAGGATGAGGTTCTGGTTCGCCATCTTGCCAACGTGCTTGGAATGCCTTACGTGGCGGTCCTTCGCAATATTCAGGACAATACAGAGGGCGCTCAGAGCCTGCATACCATCGCGACGGACGTCCGTCGCTCCACGGTTGCCTATATCAAGGAACACGCCGGCGAGTTCCCGGGCGTCAAGATTGCCGAGCGTACCGAGCGCCAGTATCCATATGGCGAGACGGCATGCCATATCTTGGGCTATACCGGCACCATTACCTCCGAGCAGCTCGAGGCCCAGAATAAGAAAACCTCTGGCGATGATGATGCTTCTGCTGGCAAGATTACGTACCAGTCGGGCGATATCGTGGGCCAGGCGGGCGTTGAGAGCTACTACGAAAACCTGCTGCAGGGTATTCGTGGCGAGCAGACCGTCAAGGTCGATGCCTCGGGCAATGTGACCGGTCAGGCCGGTGCCGTGCCCGCGAAGGCCGGCTCCGACATTAAGCTCACGCTCGACCTTAAGATCCAACAGGCCTGTGAGACGGCGCTGGCGAGCGCTATCGAGCTTGCCAAGACCACTGGTTACAGTAATGCCGGCAACGGCGCTGTGGTGTGTCTCGATCCCAACAATGGCGAGATCCTGGGCATGGCGAGCCAGCCCAAGTTCGATCCGTCTGTCTTTATCGGTGGTGTCTCAAATGACGTGTGGACCGAGCTCAATGATGACAAGGGTTCGCACCCGCTGCTCAACCGCGCCATTAGCGGACAGTACATGTCGGCCTCGACCATCAAGCCGCTCTCGGCACTGGCCGGTCTTGAGTTTGGAACCTACACGTCGGGGCAGACGACCAACTGCACGGGCTATTGGACGGGTCTGGGCAAGTCGTGGGGCAAGTACTGCTGGTTGCATTCCGGCCACGGCACCATGACGCTGCAGTCGGGTATCGCCAACTCGTGCGACCCTGTCTTCTACGACATGGGCAAGGCGTTCTTTTATGACGAGCAACATCCCGAGGGCTTGCAGGAGGTCTTTCGTCGCTGGGGCCTAGGCAAGACCTGCGGTATCGATCTGCCGAGTGAGGGCGCGGGCCGTATTCCCGATGCCGAGTGGAAAGAGTCGTACTTCACCGACGCATCTGCCGAGGACCGCAGGTGGAATGCCGGCGATATGACTAACATTGCTATCGGCCAGGGCGACATCCTGGTGACGCCCCTGCAGATGGCGTGCGCCTATATGGGTCTTGCCAACGGCGGCAAACAGTACGTGCCTCACGTGTTTTTGTCTGCCGTGTCGCGCGATGGCGACGGCGATGCCTATAAGTACAACGGCAAGGGCAAGAAGAAGCGCCTGGAGGCCAAGATCAACAGCGATTCGGATTTGGCTCTTGTTCGCAACGGTATGCACGACGTGATTTACACGGCATCGACGTCCCTGGCGGCGCACTTTGGCACCCTGACGCCGCAGGTATACGGCAAGTCGGGCACGGGCGAGAAAAGTGGCGAGGACGAATACGCGTGGTTCTGCGCCTATGCGCCGGCCGATGACCCCAAGTATGTCATCGCTACTGTCCTGGAGCAGGGCGGCGGCGGCTCAGATACCGCGATGCATGTCGTTCGCGACGTGCTCGGCGTGATTTATGACGAGCCCGATACCTCTTCGGCCTCGGGCGATTCTTCGGTTCGATAGGAGGTTGCGATGGATTTTTCTCCGGCGGATCTGTTCCGTTCAACCAAGACCGGCTCTCGCAGCAGCCTGGACCGTGTCAACAAGCAACTTTCGGCCTCGCGCGGCACGTTTCGCCAAAAGGTGCATATCGGTGTGCTCGTGGCTACTGTGGCGCTCGTCGCCTACGGTGCCATCATCATCTGGTCGGCTTCGCAGTTTAAGGCCGATGCCTCGTTCTCACGCCATCTGCTGGGAATCGGCATCGGGGCGGTGCTGGCGGTGTTGGTCTGGCGTACCGACTTGCGCGGTATTTCCAATTTCTCGACGGCGTTGCTCGTCATCGACCTGATCGTGATCTTCTCGCCCAAGATTCCGGGCCTGTCCTATACGGGCGGTCTGGGCATGACGGGCTGGATCAAGATTCCCGGTATCGGCTTGACATTCCAGCCGGTTGAGCTTGCCAAGCTCATCACCATCTTCTTTATTGCTACGCTTGGCTCGCAATATAACGGTCGCATCGATACCGTTCGCGACTACGTCAAGCTCTGCGGCATGCTGTCCATTCCGTTTTTGGCCGTCGTTGCCATGGGCGACCTGGGCTCGGGCCTGGTCGTGCTTGTTTCGGGCGCCATCGTCATTTGTATGAGCGGTGCACGCCGCGAATGGGTGCTGTCGACCCTGGCCCTGCTCGTGGGCCTGGTGGCCCTCGTTCTGGCGCTTGATTCGGTCTTTGATTCGTTGCTCGGCCACGATGTGCTCATCAAGCAGTACCAGATGAACCGTCTGACGGTCTTTATCGACCCCGATAATGCCGATTCGGACGATGCCTACAACCTGCAGCAGTCGCTTATCGCCGTTGGCTCGGGCGGCTTCTTTGGTAAGGGTTTGGGCCATGCGACGCAGTCGGCCGGCGGCTTTCTGCCTGAGTTCCACACCGACTTCGTCTTCGCCTTCCTGTCCGAGACCTTTGGCTTTTGCGGTTCCTTTTTGCTCCTGTGCCTCTACGTGCTGTTGATCTTTTCGACGATTCGCGTCGCCTTTAAGTGCGAGTCCCTGTTTTTGCGTCTTTCGTGTGTTGGCATCGTTGGCATGTGGGCGTTCCAGACCTTCGAAAACATCGGCATGTGCATCGGCATGATGCCGATTACCGGTATTCCGCTACCGTTTATTAGCTTCGGTTCGTCTTCGATGATGATTCAGCTGCTGACGGTGGGTATCGTACAATCCATATGGCGGCATCGTTCGGGCGCCGCGTAACCGCTGGAGGGGTTTGCTATGAAAATTCCCGTAGATAAGCTGACCCGCGCTTTTAAGATGGGCGCGTCCGTTAAGAAGGATTCCGATACGCCGGTGCGCGTCTCGGTCTATCTGGATTCGTCCGCCTCGCGCTTTCTGGCCGAGACGGTGCGTGACGCCTTTGTGCCGCAGACGACCTCGGGCATTGTGCGCGTCGAGCGTCTGGGGGAGGAGCGAATTGCTCCAAAGACCGATACCGATGTGGTGCTGGTGCTCTCGTGTGGTTCCGACCGCTTGGAGAGTGCCGTGCAGGAGCTCGTGATCGCCGGCGCGCCCGTGTGCGTGCTTGCCGAGTCTGCTGTGGAGGTGCCGTTTATCGAGGAGTCTACGCCCATGCTCGGCGTGGTAGCGGCAACCGATAAGACGTATCTGCTCGAGACGCTTGCCCGCTGGATTCTCGATCGCACCGACAAGGAAACGGCTTTTGCGGCGAACTTTGCCTTCATGCGCATCGCTGCGGCCAATCGTATCATCACCTCGTGCGCGCTCACCAATATGGCGACCGGTGCGCTGGTGTTTTTGCCGGGCGCCGATTATCCCGTTATGGCGCTGGCGCAGGTGGGCATGCTCTTTGAGCTCGCTGCCGTCTTTGGACGCGGCATTAAGCCTGAGCGCGGCTACGAGGTCGCGGGCGTGCTTGCCGGCGGTCTTGTGATCCGAGCGGTCACCCGCGCACTTGTCAAGCAGACGCCGCATATTGGGTTTGCCGTCAAGGCGCTCACTGCTGCCGCGGGCACCTATGGCATGGGCCGTGCGCTCGTTTCGCTCTACGAGCGCGATGTCGACTACAGTCGTGCCAACGAGGTGGTCACTGCCACGTTCTCCCGCGTTCGCGATCTGGTGACCACGGTCGCGGGCGCTACCCGTCCTATGGCGTCCTATCAGGACGCATCAGATCTCGCTGCTTAGGGGTTTTCCGTTGCGCGTTGCATACCAAGACTGTTTTCATTTAATTGAGCCGTTGCTCGCCAAGGTCGAGAAGCCGAGTCGCTATATCGATCACGAGTGGGGCACGCTTTCCAAGGCCGATGCCGACTACCGTTGCTGCCTGATCTATCCGGATGTGTACGAGGTCGGTCTGCCCAACCAGGGTATCGCCATCCTCTACAACATCCTTAACCAGGCCGAGGGCATCTCCTGCGAGCGTGGCTATGTGCCGTGGCCCGATATGGGTGACGCCATGCGCGAGGCGGGCATTCCGCTGCTCTCGCTTGAGGGTGCAGCGCCGGTCGCTTCGTTTGATATCGTCGGTCTGCATGTGCCGCACGAGATGGCGGTGACGAACTTCCTCGAGGCACTCGACCTCGCTGGCATTCCACTGTTGGCGGCCGACCGAGGCGAAGACGACCCTATCATCATCGCCGGCGGCCCCTCGGTGTACAACCCCGAGCCGTACGCGGCCTTCTTCGATGCCATCCTCATCGGTGAGGGCGAGGAATCGCTGCTCGAGACCTGCCAGCTGCATCGCCGCCTGCGTGACGAAGGGGTCCCGCGCGCGCAGATTGTCGAGCAGCTTGCATCCATTGCCGGCAACTACGTGCCATCGCTCTATGAGGTTCGTCACGACGAGCCCTGCTCGCCGCATGGCTACACCGTGCCGCGTGAAGGCAAGGATGCGCCGACCGTGGTCTACAAGCGCGTCGTCGAGGATTTCGGCGCCACGAATCCGCTGTCGCAGTCGTGCGTGCCCTATGCGCAGCTGGTTCACGACCGCCTGTCTATCGAGATCCTGCGCGGCTGCGCCCGCGGCTGTCGTTTTTGCCAGGCTGGCATGACGTATCGTCCGGTGCGCGAGCGTTCGGCCGACCAGATCGTCTCGTCGGTGATTCAGGGTCTGGAAAAGACCGGCTATGACGAGGTGTCGCTGACCTCGCTTTCCACGACCGACCACTCCTGTATCCGCGATGTGCTCGGCAGGCTTAACCGTCGCCTTGAGGATACGGGCATTCGCGTTTCCATTCCCTCGCAGCGCCTGGATTCGTTTGGCGTCGATATGGCCGAGTCAGTCGCCGGCGAAAAGAAGGGCGGCCTGACGTTTGCCCCCGAGGCCGGCAGCCAGCGCATGCGCGACATAATCAATAAGAACGTGACCGAGGAGGACCTGGACCGTGCGGCCAAGGCGGCTTTCGAGGCCGGCTGGAACCGTATGAAGCTCTACTTTATGATGGGCCTTCCCGGCGAGCGCGACGAGGACATCGTGGCCATCGCCAACCTGGCCGATCACGTGCTGGAGCTCGGTCGTTCCGTGGTGCCCAAGGCGCGCCGCGGCTCCATCTCGGTGTCCATCTCGGTTTCTGTCTTTATCCCCAAGGCTGCCACACCGTTCCAGTGGTGCCCGCAACTTGACTACGACGACGTCAAGCGCCGCCAAAAGCTGCTCATTACGAGCGTGCGCAACCGTGCCGTCCGCGTGCATTACCACGATGCCGAGACCTCGCTCATCGAGGCCGCGCTCTCCCGTGCCGGTCGCGATATGACGCCCGTCATCATCGATGCTTGGCGTGCGGGCTCGCGCTTTGACGCCTGGGTGGAGCATTTCTCGCTCGACAACTGGAAGTCAGCCGCCGCCAAAAACGGCATCGACCTCAACGAGCTGGTGCATCTGCCCTACGAGCTGGATTGGCGTCTGCCCTGGGAGCATGTGAGCCCCGGCTGCACGCGCGGTTTCCTCGAGCGCGAGTATCGCCGCTCGCTCGAGGGCGTTACGACCCCCGACTGCACCCGCACGTCGTGCACCGGCTGCGGAATTTGTCCCACGCTCCACGCCAAGAATGTATTGATGGGTGATCGCGCATGAGTGAGCGCCTGACTGACAATCCCACGCTCTTTAGGCTGCGCGTTCGCTATGGCAAGCGCGACCGTCTCAAGTACCTGGGCCATCTGGAACTGATCCATACCATTGAGCGCATCGTGCGCCGCGCGGGGCTGCCCTATGCCGTCACGCAGGGCTTTTCTCCGCATATGCGCGTGGGCTTTTCGTCGGCGCTGCCCGTGGGCACTTCATCGATCTGCGAGTGGTATGACCTGTTTATGACCGAGTTCGTCGCGCTCGACGAGGCGTTTGAACGCCTGGCAGCGGCGTCCCCGGCCGATCTGGCGCCCATCGAGGCCGCCTACATCGACGTGCGAACGCCGGCATTGACGGCCCAGCTTACGCGTTTGTCGTATCGTATCGACCTGCACCTGGACCCCGAGTCCCCGGTGAGTGCCGACGAGGTGCGCGCCGCAATTGATACGCTGCGCGCGGGCCATGGCATCGATTATGCACGTGGCAAAAAGAACAAGCGCCTTGATCTGGACCATACACTCGTGGGCTATGAGCTCACGGCAGGGGAGCGCCCGGACCATCTGGTGCTCATGCTCGACACCCACGCCGACAACGAAGGCTCCATGCGTCCGGAAATTTTGCTTTCTGCTGCTGATGTTTTGTTGCAGGGCTTGACCCCGGGCGTCGATGCACCTATTGTTTCCACCGGTATGCAAGACCTCGTGACCATCTGCTCCTACGATGTCGAGCGTCAGAATCAAGC
>CAKURW010000018.1 GCA_934675795.1 uncultured Collinsella sp. | reverse complement strand
CTGTATTCCTATGCAAGAGGCATTATTGAAAATGTCGCAGCTGGTGGAGTGTGGGGGCCACTTTATCTGCCACAGATAGGATTCACTATCTAGCTCTCGATGTCCCCACATCCTTTAAAAAAGTTCTTAAAACGGCCTTAAAGGCGCTCTAGCTCGCGTTGACAGCGTAAAATACGCATGTTTGACTATGTCTAAAGTGGATTTTAGGGGGGAGTGCGCCATGGAGGTGCTGGTTGTTGGCAACACCGCATATGTTGACGATGACTTTTGTGCCAAGGCGTTCCCCGGGGACCATGTCCAGGTCGTCGCTGCCGCGGAAGCGCGCCGCGACGAGTCATCGCCCCATGCCTCGTGGAAAGAGCTTCTGCAACACCTGGATCAGGCCTACGAGTTCGACCGCGTGGTCTACCTATCCAATTACCTTACCCCGCATACCGATACCGTGGGCGATATCGAGACGCTGCGCTCGGTCTTTCGTGCGTGCGCGGGTCGCCGGGTCCAACTGCTGTATGTAGCGGGGCCCGCGGGTGCCGAGGGCGCCGCCGATGCCGCGGGGCGAACGGGCAAGGGCATTATCGCGCACGCAGCCAACGACCTGTGCCGCTACTACGCTGCTCGCGAGGGCGTTCAGACCAAGATTCTGCGCGTGCCGTTCCTGTATACCGCGTCTGCCGCGCTGGAGGACCCGTTTTTGGTGCCGTTGTTCGACGCGTGCTCAACTGGATCGGTCGCTCTGCAGGGCGCGCAGGATGCGGCGTTTCCCCTGCTGTGTGCCGAGGAGCTTGCGGTGCTGGTACGCCGTATCTTCGATAGCTGGGATGGTAACTTTGAGACGCTCGACGTAGCCGATACCTTCCATCACACGGCGGGTGAGGTGGGCGAGGCTCTCAAGGCGCTGTTCCTAGGGCTCTCGGTTGCCTATGGCGATTCTGCCGGCTACGCCATGCCCGTCAGCGACATCGTTCGCGTTCGTTATGGTTGGTTTCAGCGCTACGACCTGATGCGCGATCTTTCGACCATTCAGGCGCGTTGGGATGCCGGTCGCGCGAAGAAGGTCAACCCCTTGCGTGCCGCCATCGACCGCATCCAGATGCGCTCGCTGCCCATCAAATGCCTGGAGACGGGCGTTGCTTGGGTTCTGTTCGAGGTGCTGGAGCATCTGTTCTCACAATCGGCCCAGCTCAACGTGCTCGATTATCGCCTGCTCTACGTGGTGTTGATCGGCACGCTGTATGGCTTGGATTTTGGCCTGGTTGCGGCGCTGCTGGCGTCGGTGGGTTTGGCCGCGAGCTACTTTACTCAGTACGGCTATACCTTCCAGGGCCTGTTCTACGAGCCGTCCAACTGGCTGCCGTTTATTGCGTACTTTGTGGTGGGTGCCGTGTGCGGCTATGTGCAGCTGCGCAACAGCGAAGCCATTAGGGCGGAGCGCGATCAAAACGAGCTCGTGCGCAACCGCAATACGTTCCTTACGCAGCTCTACCACGACGCGATCGAGGACAAGCGCGCGTACAGGCGCCAGATCGTGGGTCGCCACGACAGCTTTGGCAAAATCTTTGCCGTGACGCAGGAGCTCGATGTGCTCAACCCTCGCGACATCTATCGCAAGTGCTGCGAGCTTCTGGGCGAGATCCTCGAGAACGATTCGGTGGCGATCTACCATGTTTCGGGCGGGGCATTTGCACGCCTGGTGGCAGCAAGTCCCGCGATTGCCGAAGATGCCGCACGCTCGCTCACGCTTGAGCAGCTTGCACCTCTTTTGGGCGACGGGGGTCACTCGAACCTGTGGGTGAACCGCGAGCTGACGCCGGGGCTTCCCATGTTTGGATACACGATCGAGCGCGACGGGGCACCCGCTGTGTTGATCTTTGTGCGTAGTGCGGCCGAAAACCAAATGACCCTCTATTATCAAAACCTGTTCCGCATCTTGTGCGGGTTGGTCGAAAGCGCGCTGGGCCGTGCCTTTGACTATGAGGCGGTGGCGCAGGATAAACGCTGCGTTGACGGCACTTGCGTGCTCAAGCAGGCTGCCTTTGGCCAAGAGCTCGCGGCGGAGCAGGCGCTGGCAGATAGCAAGATGGGGAGTTTTTTGCTCCTGCGCGTGGTACCGGGCATGGAGCCTGTCGGCGAGCTGGTGGGCGTAATTGGGTCGGCAATCCGCGAGAGCGACGCGGCTGGCTTGGTCGACGGCGACGTGCTCTACCTGCTTATGCGCCAGGCAAAGGCGTGCGATCTGCCCATTATCCGCGAGCGCCTGAGCGCAAAACAGATTGCGGTGGAGCCCGTCGACGGCGAGGACATCGTGGCGCTGTTGCAGCACATCGCTTACACCGGTGACGGTGAGGGGGGTGTCGCTTGATCTCGCTTGTCGTTGCTGCCGTCTTGCTGCTGATTCATGCGCTGGTTTGCCTGATGCTGTGGACGCTCATGAAGTTGGGCCTGCTGCCGGTTCGCGGGCACATGCTGGCTGTGATAGTGCTGGTGCCGCTGTGGGGCCCGTTGCTGGTGGTTCTGCTATCGGTCCGCAGCGCGGTGTTTGGCGAGGAGCTGATAGAGTCTGCGCTGGAGTCGCTGCGCTTCAACGACGATCTACATCGCAGCATCCTAGTGCACGAACGTGATGCCGATGCGAGCGTAGTGCCGCTCGAGGAGGCGCTCATCGTCAACGACCCGGCATACCGGCGCCGCCTAATGCTCTCCATGCTCACCGAGGAGCCTGACGCGTACCTGGCGCAGCTGCAGGCGGCTAAGCTTAACGATGACGTTGAGGTGGCGCACTATGCCGCGACGGCGGTGGCGCAGATCTCCAAGGAGTCCGACCTTAAACTGCAGCAGCTGGAGCGTGCCTTTAAGACGGACCCGAGCGCGCAAAACCTCAACGAATACTGTGATTTTCTTGGTGAATACTTAGGCTCGGGCTTGGCCGAGGGGCGCGTGGCTCAGATTCAGCGCCAACAGTACGCGCGCCTGCTTGCGCGTCGCTGCGAGTGCGAGGATGCCCTTGAGCTGCGCATTCGATACGCGACGGCGCTGGCCGATGTCGGACAGATCGACGAGGCGCAGGCCGTGACCGACCAGCTGGTGCTCGACGTGCCCGAGGAGCAGGAGGTTTGGATGCTTTGCCTGCGCCTGGCCGTGATGCGCCGCGACGGTGACGAAGTCCACCGTGTGATCGATGCGATTGACAAGCAACATGTGTATTTGAGCGCCGACAACCGCGAAAAGTTGGCGTTTTGGCGCGACGGGGAGAAGGCCAGATGAGCGTGGCACAACATATCCGCGACCGAGCAGGCCGCTTTCGTTGGATGGGACTCCTCGTGGTGTGGGCTGTTTTTATCGTCATGGCCGCCGTGCTGCTGGTGGAGCGTGCCGGCGTGCAGTACAGTGCGGGCCAGCATAAGCTGGGGATCCTTGCCGCCAACGATGCGGTGCCGGCCTCCTCGGCAATCTTTGGCCAAAAGCCCACGTGCCTGGTCATTACCGATTCCGATCAAGCTGGCGTCGAGGACGTAAAGGAGCAGTTCGACCAGATCCTGCTCGACATGAAGATCGCGCACCGCGACGTTGACCTTGCCCTGGATGGTGCGGATGCCATTCCCTCGCTGACCTCCTTCGATCGCGTGATTTTGCTCATGCCGTCGCTCGATGGGCTCAGTACGCACCTGAGCGACATTATGAGTTGGGTGAGTGCCGGCGGTTCGCTTATGCTCGCCATGCCGCCGGATAACTCGAGCTATCTGCAAGTGATTGCCTCCAAGCTTGGCATTGAATCGGCCGGATGTGACTATGTAAAAGCCGAAAGCATTGTGCCGAGTGAGGACTTTATGCTGGGCGGGGGAGAGCGCTACGAGCTCTCGGACCCCTTTGATTCGTCGCTTTCTGTATCGCTGCGCGAGACGGCTCGTGTGTGGGCTAAGACTGGCGATGCGGGCGTCCCGCTCATTTGGTCGAATGACTGCGGTAGCGGGCGCACCGTGGTATGCAATATCGGTATCTATGACAAGGTCATGCGCGGTTTTTACGCCGCGGCGATCAGCCTGCTGGGTGATGCTACGGCCTATCCGGTCATCAACAGCGCCGTGTTCTATTTGGACGACTTTCCCAGCCCCTTGCCCTCGGGCGATGGTACTTATATCAAGCGTGACTACGGCCTTTCCATTGCGGATTTTTACACCAAGGTCTGGTGGCCCGATCTGCAAAAGCTCGCGCAAAAATATGGCATTCGCTATACCGGCGTGATGATCGAAAACTACGAGGACGCGGTCAACCAGACCGAGCCCGCGCGCCAACCCGATACCACGCAGTTTCGATATTTTGGCGGCATGCTGCTGCAGATGGGCGGCGAGCTGGGCTTTCACGGCTACAACCATCAGCCGCTCGCGCTCTGGGACACCGACTACGGCACGCTGTACGTCTACAAGACCTGGAAGAACAAAGAGACGCTCGTCGCTTCGCTCAACGAACTTATCGCGTTTCAGGACGAGGTTCTGCCCAACGCTCATGGCTCGGTTTACGTACCGCCGTCGAATATCCTTTCGGCCCGAGCGCGCCAGCTTATCGGCGCTGACGTTCCGCGCATTAAGACTATTGCCAGTACGTACTTTGAGGACGGTACCGACCTGCCCTACGTTCAGGAGTTTGGCGTGGCGAGCGATGGCATTGTGGAGCAGCCACGTATTGTTTCGGGCGGCATGGTCGACGATTCCTATATGCGCCTGGCAGCCGTGTCCGAGCTCAACATGCACTACGTGAGTACGCACTTTATGCACCCGGACGACCTGCTCGATCCGGATCGCGGCGCCAAAGAGGGCTGGGAGGTCTACAAGGGCGGCCTGACCGACTACCTGGAGTGGCTTACCAAATCCGCGCCCGACCTGCGGCACCAGACGGCGTCGGAGTGCTCCGGTGCCATCCAGCGCTTTTCGTCCGTGACGGTGAGCGTGGATACCAGCGCGGATGCCTGGACGCTCAGCCTGGGCAATTTCCACGACGAGGCGTGGCTCATGTTCCGCGCCAATAATGGCGAGCCGGGTGCGGTGACGGGTGGCGAACTGACGCACCTTACGGGCAATCTGTATCTGCTCAAGGCAAATGATAAGACCGTGACGATCGAGCGCAAGGAGGGTGGCGATAAATGAGAATCTGCTTGGTACTCGAGGGTTGCTACCCCTATGTGCACGGTGGCGTATCTACCTGGATGCATGGCTATATCCAGGCCATGCCCGAGCATGAGTTTGTGCTATGGGTGATCGGCGCACATGCTGCCGACCGCGGCAAGTTTGTCTACGAGCTGCCCGGCAACGTGGTCGAGGTGCACGAGGTGTTCCTGGACGATGCCCTGCGGCTTTCGGGCGAGCAGCACGAAGCCAGTTTTAACGACCGCGAGCGCGAGGCGCTACGCCGTCTGGTGTCGCTCTCCAATCCGGACTGGGACGTGCTGTTCGATATCTTTCAGCGCCGTCGCGTGCATCCGCTCTCGTTTTTGCAGAGCCGAACGTTTATGGACATCTTCCGCGACGTGTGCCTTGCCGAGTACCCCTACACGCCCTTTGCCGACGCATTCCACACCATGCGCTCTATGCTGTTGCCGGTGCTCTACCTGCTGGGCAGCGAGGTGCCGGTTGCCGATGTGTACCACGCTATCTCGACCGGCTACGGCGGCCTGCTCGCCTGTCTGGGCTCAAGCGTTCACCATGCGCCGGTGCTGCTGACCGAGCATGGCATCTATACCCGCGAGCGCGAGGAAGAGATCATTCGCGCCGATTGGGTGGTGCCGTCGTTTAAGGACCGCTGGATCCGCTTTTTCTACCTGCTTTCGGAGGAGATCTACCGCCGCGCCTTCCACGTGACGAGTTTGTTCCATAACGCCCGCAAGACGCAGATTGATATGGGCTGCGATGCGGACAAATGCCTGGTCATACCCAACGGCATCCAGTTCGATCGCTTTAAGGATATTCCCTTAAAGACCGATGACGGCTGGGTGGACATTGGCGCGGTGGTGCGCCTGGCGCCCATCAAGGATGTCAAGACCATGATTTATGCCTTCTTTGAGCTGCACGAGCGCCTGCCCAAGGTGCGCCTGCACATCATGGGCGGCGTGGACGACGAGGAGTACGGCGCCGAGTGCCACGCGTTGGTCGATACCCTGGGCGTGCGCGACCTGATCTTTACCGGTCGTGTCAACGTGGTCGAGTACATGGAAAAGCTCGACTTTACCATTTTAACGAGCATCTCCGAGGGTCAGCCGCTCAGCGTGCTGGAGTCGCTTGCAGCGCGTCGTCCCTGCGTGACGACCGAGGTGGGCTGCTGCCGCGAGCTACTTGAAGGCGCTCCGGGCGACGACTTTGGCGTGGCAGGTTTTGTGACGCCGCCTATGTATCGCAAGGGCTTGGCCGATGCCATGGAACGCATGTGCACAAGCCGCGCTCGTCGCATTGAGATGGGGGAGCGCGGCCAGCGTCGCGTTGCCACGTACTTCTTGCACGAGCAGATGCTCGCCAACTATCGCGCGCTGTACGACGAGACGGCGCAAGCGTTTGACCTGCCCAGAGAGGGGGAGTAGCCGGTGGCCGGAATCGGTTTTGAGCTCAAGCGCCTGTTTAGGCGCAAGGGCCTGTTTGCCACGATGCGCGCTTACGGCTACGCCGGCATTGTGTGCACGGGCCCGATGCTGCTGGGCGTGCTGCTCCAGGTGGGTATCTTGGTGCTGTGCGGTCTGTGGGGTGTGGGCCGTGCCAACCAGGATCTGCTGGTGTGCATGGTGACCTACACACTGCTGGCCTCGCTTTTGCTCACGAGTTTTTTCTCCATGCCGGTCACGCGCTTTTTGGCTGATATGTTGTTTGCCGAGCGCGAGGATGAGATCCTGCCTTCGTTTTGGGGCTCCAACGCCATCATGCTCGTTGCGGGCACGGTGCTCTACGGCGTCTTTTTGCTGTTCTCGGGCGCCACGCTGCTGCAGGGGCTGCTGTGCCTGTGGCTGTTCAACATTATGATCGTCAACTGGAACGGCATGAGTTACCTCACGGCCATCAAGGATTACCGCGGTATCCTGTGCAGCTTTGCGGCTGCCATTGGCGTGGCGTGCCTGTGCGCCCTGGCCGCGCTGGCGCTGGGGCTGCCGCCGGTCGAGGGCCTGTTGGCGTCAATTGCTCTGGGCTACGGCGTCATGCTCGCCTGGGACGTGGTGCTGCTGTACCGGTATTTTCCTCAGAGCGACCGCAGCCCCTGGCCCTTTTTGCAGTGGCTCGATCAGTTTATGCCGCTGGCGCTCACGGGTCTGTTAACCAATCTGGGACTCTTTGCGCACCTGGTGATTATTTGGGCCGGTCCCATTGGCGTGCAGGTCAAGGGCTTGTTTTATGGTGCGCCCTACTACGATGTGCCGGCGCTCATTGCGTTTTTGACGATCCTGGTCACGACCGTCAACTTTGTGGTCTCGGTCGAGGTCAACTTCTATCCGCGCTACCGCGACTATTACAGCCTGTTCAATGACGGCGGCGTGGTAGGCGATATTGTGGTGGTCGAGGAGGAGATGCTCTCCACGCTTAACAGCGAACTGCGCTTTTGCGCGCTCAAACAGTTGTTTGTGACCGCGGCGGTCATCTCGCTCGAGACCACGGTACTGTCGGCCTTACCGTTGGGCTTTAACAACCTTATGCACGGGTATTTTCGCACGCTGTGCGTGGGCTATGGCCTGTATGCCGTGGGCAATACGGTGATGCTCATCTTGCTGTACTTTACCGACTACAAGGGGGCCGTGATGGCATCGGGGTTGTTTGCCGGTGTGGCCGGGCTGGCGACTGCCGTGTCGTTGCTTTTGCCGCAGCAGTTTTACGGCTTTGGCTTTTTGTTGGGTGCAGCGGTGTTTTTTATCGTGGCGCTGCTGCGGCTCGATACCTATACCGCCAACTTGCCGTATCGTATCCTGAGCCAGCAGCCCATTGTGGCGACCGACAAGACGGGCTGGTTTACCGAACTTGGCCGGGTGCTCGACCGTGTTGAGCAATGCTACGAGGACAAGCGCGCGGGCGGTGAGCCGCGCAGTGCGTTTGAACGTATGGTGGTCCGCCTGTACCAAAAACATTGGGGAGGTTCTGATGATCGATAAGTTGATGTCTCGCCGCTGCCTGATCGAGGCAGCTGCCGGCGCGCTGTTGCTTTCGGGCTGTTCGTCTCAGGACGAATCCTCGACCAAAAAGGTCAAAAAGCAGGACAAGATTAAAAAGGCTGAGGCCTCGGACGGTACCAAGCACCTTCGCGATAAAGATGAGCTGTACGAGGTCTACGACGACTCGGGCATTGTGACCATGTACCTGACGGTCTCGCGCGGCAACAGCTCCGAGAACACCGACCACAGCTGGGCCGAGATCAACACGTACTCGGTGTATGACTATGCCGACATGGGGGTGACGCGCTATCAGGTTATGGGCCTGCTGCAGGCGGGCGACGAAGACGGCCCGGTGGCCGGCGAGGTTGGCTATGGCGAGGAAGCGCCCAATGCCACCGTGCAGGTGCGCGGTCAGACATCGAGCAACAACTCGCAAAAGAATTACAAGGTGGAGCTCAAAAAGGGCAAGGGTACTTGGCGCCAACAGCGCGCGATTGCGCTCAACAAGCACATGGGCGAGGGTATGCGTTTTCGCAACAAGATGGCCTATGACCTTATCCGCGGGATACCCCAGATGATGGGCCTGCGTACGCAGTTTGTGCATCTGTGGGTGTGCGACCAGACCGAAAAGTTCAACGACACCTTTGAGGACTACGGCCTGTTTACGCAGGTGGAGCAGCTCAACAAGACGGCGCTTAAGGCACATGGCCTGGATAAGAACGGGCATCTGTACAAGGTGAACAACTTCGATTTCCATCGCTACGAGGACACCATTAAGCTTGCCGACGATCCCGACTACAACCAGGCAAACTTTGAGGGCATGCTCGAGATTAAGGGCGATTCGGACCACACCAAGCTCATCGAGATGCTCGATGCGCTCAACGACGAATCACAAAAGATCGATGATGTGCTCGATACCTACTTTGATACCGAGAATCTGGTCTATTGGCTGGCGTTTCAGATCCTGACGGGCAACTGCGATACGCAGAACCGTAACTGCTATCTGTACAGCCCGCTCAACTCAAATACCTGGTACTTTTTAGATTGGGATAACGACGGCATGCTGCGTAAGCTGGAGCTTTCTCTTACCGGGTTTTCGGACTACGCGAGCTGGGAGCGCGGTGCAAGCAACTACTGGGGCAACGTGCTGTTTAACCGCGCGTTGCGCAGCAAGTCGTTCCGCAGCGAACTCGACCGTGCCGTCAAGGACTTGCGCTCGTATTTGACCGAGACTCGCCTGACCAAGATGATCAAGCACTACCGCGATGTGACTGAATCCCTGGTCTTTGCTTCGCCCGATATCGACAATCTGCCTGTCACCAAGGACCAATACGAGCAGATCGCTGCGGCGATTCCCTCCGAGGTCGAGGAGAACTACAAGAGCTTTCGCGAGAGTTTTAAAAAGCCCATGCCGTTCTACATCGGCGTGCCGCAGATCGATAACGGTAAGCTGCGTATTAACTGGGATGCGTCCTACGACTTTGAGGCGCGCGACATTCGCTACACTGTGGAGCTTGCTCGTGACTATGCCATTAGCGACGTGGTCTTTAAGGCCGAGGACGTGCTGCTTCCCGAGGTGACCTGCGATGCGCCCGATGCCGGCCAGTATTTAGTGCGCGTGCGTGCCACCAACTCCGACGGCTATACGCAAGATGCGTTTGACTACTATGTAACCGACGACGGTAAGCACTACGGCATGAAGTGTTTTTACGTGCAAGACGGCGGTAAGGTCGTGGAGGACACGTATGAGGAGGGCTAGCGCGCTGTTTGAGCGCTTGGCGGCCCCGCCTGTGCGTGCCACGCAGGAGCGTTACCGCCACGAGCTCAAGTATCTCATTAACGAGGGCGAGCACGCCGCGCTTGCCTGTCGCATGGCGCCGGTGTTTAAACTGGACAAGCATGCGCGGGCAGGCGGTTACACCATTCGCAGCCTGTACTTTGACGACTACTGCAACTCGGCCTACGAGGAAAAAGATGCCGGCATTCTCATGCGCAAAAAGTATCGCGTGCGCATCTATAACGGCAGCGACAAGGTGATTAAGCTTGAGCGCAAAAAGAAGTACGGCAGCTGGATCTACAAGGAGGACGCGCCGCTCACGCGCGGCGAGTTTGAGCAGATTCTGGCCGGCGACTACGACTTTTTGCTGAGGAGCCCCTATCCGCTCTGCCGCGAGTTCTACATCGAGTGCATCTGCAACATGATGCGCCCGCGGACCATCGTGGACTACGAGCGCGAGCCGTGGGTGATGGATGAGGGCACCGTGCGCATTACGTTTGACATGAACGTGCGTGCCGCGGTGGGAAGCTTCGATATCTTTGACGCGACGCTGCCCGCGCTGCCGGTCCTGGAGCCCGGCAAGCTGGTAATGGAGGTCAAGTTTACGGAGTTTTGCCCGCAGCTGGTGCGCGATATGGTGCCGCCGGGAGCGGCCGAGCTTACGGCGGTCTCCAAGTACTGCCTGTGTTACGAAAAGACCGCCTACCTGCGCGGATTTAATTACTGGGAATCGGATTTTGAGAACCGAGGGGATATTTAGACCATGAGCACCAGGGACTTTTTTAAGAACTCCGTCTTGGAGGCGTTTGGCCAGGTTGACCCTGCCAAGATTGGCCTTTCGCTGCTCGTGGCGCTCGGCATGGGCATCCTGATCTATTACGTGTACAAGCGCTTTTTTACCGGCGTGGTGTATTCGCGTAGCTTTGCCGTGACGCTTGTAGGCATGTGCGTGCTCACCTGCATGGTCACGCTCGCGATCTCGACCAACGTGGTCATCTCGCTCGGTATGGTCGGTGCTCTGTCTATCGTCCGCTACCGTACGGCGGTTAAGGACCCGCTCGACCTGCTGTATCTGTTTTGGTCCATTACCACGGGAATTACGGCCGGCGCCGGCATGTACGCGCTCGTGGCGCTCACGGCCGTGGTCATCGTGGTGATGATCGCCGGCTTTGCGAGTCATCAGGACAAGGCGCGCGTGTACATGATGGTCATCCACTACACGGGCCAGACCACGGGCGACGATATCGTGCGCGCGTTTGGCCGCACCAAGTTTACGGTGAAGTCCAAGACCATGCGCGGCGACAAGGTCGAGATGACCGTCGAGGTGTTCTCGGACGGCGTGGATATGCCGTACGCCGACGCCATCCGCGCGCTCGATGGGGTAGAGGACCTGACCCTGATTCAGTACAACGGCGAGTACCACGGCTAACTTTGTTCCGGCGTTTTAACAAACGCCGGACCGCTCGACGCTGCGCGGGCATCTGCCGGGCGATCTGCCGCTCAAACCGTCGCTCGCGTACATAAAGTACGCTTCGCTCCTCTTTCGCGGCACCTCGCCACGGCAGCTGCCCGCTCGCTGGCGTATGCTCGACCTGGGTGGGCCGATTTGGTTCGTATGCCGTCTTCACGGGTATCATGGTGAAAGCGATTTCAATGACAGGGGTGCTCGTGGTAAAGATGAAAGATGTGGCCGAGCTTGCGGGCGTTTCGAGCGCCGCCGTCTCGCGCTACCTCAACGGTGGATATATCTCGGCGGACAAGGCCGAGCGCATTAAGCAGGCAATCGAGTTGACCGGATACGTGCGATCCAGCCAGGCTCGCGCGCTGCGCACCGGTTCCACCAAGCTCATCGGCGTTATCGTGCCTAAGATCAACTCGGAATCCGTGAGCCGCATTACCGCTGGCATTGGCCAGGTGCTCGGTCGCCGTGGCTACCAGATGCTGCTTGCCAACACCGACAATGCGCCCGATCGCGAGCTCGAATACCTCGATTTATTCCAAAACCATCCGGTTGATGGCATTGTGCTGGTGGCAACCATGATCACCGACGAGCACCGTCGGGCGATTGACTCGTGCCGCGTGCCCATTGTGCTGATCGGTCAGCATGTCGAGGGCGCGGCGTGTGTCTATCACGACGATTACGAGGCTGCCTTTGAGCTGGGCCGTGCGCTTGCGGGTCGCGTGGACGGCAAGATTGCCTACATTGGAGTTTCCGAAGAGGACCGCGCGGCCGGTTTCGACCGTCGTCGCGGTTTTGAGGTCGGCTTGCGCGCCGCGGGCGCGGTGCTTGATTCGAGCCTGATTCGCCAGGGGTCATTTACGCTCGACTCGGGCTATCGCGCTGCGCGCGAACTGCTCTCCGTCGATCCCTATGTTTCGTTTATCGCGTGCGCGACCGACACTATGGCTGCCGGCGCCCTGCGCGCTCTTGACGAGGTGCGTGGCATGGGCGAGGGCGTGCGTCGCGTGAGCGGCTTCGGCGACAACGCATTTTTGCGCGCGCTGACGGGCGGCATTCCCACCGTGCATTACGGCTACCTGACCAGCGGCGTTGAGGCGACCAATATGTTGCTCAACGCGCTCGATGGCGAGGAGGGGGAGAGCGGTCTCAAGACGCTCAAGCTCGGCCATCAGCTTATGAATGTCTAGGCCTTGGGCACGTCTGCCTGCCTCTGAGACCCCTGTTTTTACTTCAAAACTACCTTTCGCCGGCTTTTTCCTACCGTTCACCCTACTATGAAAACGATTACAGTCATATCAAACTGAAAACGATTACAGTGTAAGTGTCAAACATGGCCGGGTGCACATGCGCCCGTTGGAGGAAAGGGAAGTCATGGACTACCGTAAATCAGCCCAAGAGGTGCTCGACAACATCGGTGGCGCCGGCAACGTTGTTTCGGCTGCACACTGCGCCACGCGTCTGCGTCTGGTGATTGCCGATAACGCCAAGGTCGACAAGGAGGCCCTTGAGAATATCGACGGCGCCAAGGGCGTCTTTGAGGCCCAGGGCCAGCTCCAGATTATTTTTGGTACCGGCACCGTCAACAAGGTCTACGAAGAGTTCATCGCGCTCAGCGGCGTCGAGGCTGCCACCAAGGCCGAGGTCAAGGAGGCCGCGGCGCAGAAGCAGAACATCTTTATGCGCGCCATTAAGGTGCTCGGCGACGTCTTTGTCCCCATCATCCCCGCCATCGTGGCTTCGGGTCTGCTGCTGGGCATTATGAGCGCCCTCAACTTTATGGCCTCCAACGGCTTTATCGCGCTCGACACCAATAACTTTATCTACAAGATCGCCGACCTGGTTTCGGGAACGTCCTTTGGTATTCTGCAGATCCTGATCGGCTACTCCGCGGCTAAGGCCTTTGGCGCTAACCCGTACCTGGGTGCCGTCGTCGGCGGTGCGTTCATCAATTCCTCGCTTCAGAGCGCCTACACGGTTGCCTCCGAGGGCGTGCAGACCATGGTCACCGTCATCCCCGGCGTGTACAGCTTTGAGTGGGTCGGTTATCAGGGCCACGTGATCCCCATCGTTATCGCCTGCGCCATCCTCGCCTTTTTGGAGAAGCGTCTCCACAAGGTTGTCCCCGAGATGTTCGACCTCTTTGTGACTCCCCTCGTCTCCGTGTTCGTGACCGTGCTCGTGACGCTCGTTGCCGTCGGCCCCATCTTCGTGTGGGCCGAGAACGCCGTCCTCGGTCTGATTCAGGCCCTGCTGACCCTGCCCTTCGGCATCGGTTCCTTTATCGTCGGCCTGTTCTATGCCCCCACGGTCGTTACCGGTATCCACCAGATGTACACCGCCATCGACCTGGGCCAGCTTGCCCAGTACGGCGTGACCTACTGGCTGCCCATCGCCAGTGCTGCCAACATCGCTCAGGGTGGCGCCGCACTCGCCGTTGCCTTTAAGACCCGCGATGCCAAGATCAAGGGTCTGGCGCTTCCTTCGGCCCTGTCCGCCTTCATGGGCATTACCGAGCCTGCCATCTTTGGTGTGAACCTGCGCTTCTTTAAGCCCTTCATCGCCGGCTGCATCGGCGGCGGTTGCGGTGCCCTGGTCTGCGCGCTCACTTCGCTGGCTGCCTCCGGCACGGGCGTTACCGGTATCTTCGGTATCCTGCTGTGCCTGGCCCAGCCCGTGCAGTACGCGATCATGTTTGCGGTCGCCGCGCTGGTTTCCTTTGCTATCTCGTTTGTCCTGTACAAGGACGAGCCCAAGGCTTCCGAGCAGGCCTAAGAGCTTTTGATTGAGGAGATGCCCGCGGGTCGTATGCTCGCGGGCGTTTCCCGTATCTGGTGCCGATCTCTGGTGCCTTGTTACTTTCGATCCGTTAGGACTTTGATATGTCTAATGCACTTGGTCGCGACCTTGCAAAGTTGGTTGCCGCTGTTGACGCTGCCGCCTCTGAGTGCGGTCATGGCGTGTATGGCCAGCACTTCCATATTATGCCGCCGGCGGGTTGGCTCAACGACCCCAACGGTCTCTGCCAGGCGGGTGGCGTGTTCCATGCCTATTTTCAGTATGCGCCGTTTGATGTCGAGGGCGGCGTTAAGACCTGGGGCCATGCGACGAGCCGCGATCTTATGACGTGGGACTACGTTGGCGCCCCATTGCTGCCCGACGAGCCGTTCGATTGCCATGGCGTGTATTCGGGCTCCGCGCTTGCCGAGGACGGTCGCATTCGCGTACTTTATACGGGCAACGTTAAGCTTTCCGATTCGGACGGGACGTACGACTACGTCAATACCGGCCGCCGCGCCGATACTGTTTATGTCGAGAGCGTTGATGGCCTTGCCGGTCGGGAGTTCAGCCAAAAGCGCGTGGTGCTGGCGTCCGAGGATTATCCCGACGATCTGACCTGCCACGTGCGTGATCCCAAGGTGTGGCGCGATGATGATGGGCGTTACCACATGGTGCTGGGCGCGCGTCGTCGCGTGGATGGGCCGCATGTCGAGAGTCGTTTTTGCGCGATGCACGGCGAGGGCGCCGGGCGCGATGTAGGCGAGATCCTGGTGTATGGCTCGCCCGATATGCTGAGCTGGGAGCTCGAGAGCCGCGTGTCTACGCCCGAGCGTTTTGGCTTTATGTGGGAGTGTCCGGGATACCTTGAGCTTGAGGCCGATGACGGCGTACCGGCGAAGTGGCTGTCCTTCTCGCCCCAGGGGCTCGAGGGCGGTCGTTGGGACCGCGGCAACGTATACGCTGCCGGCTACATGCCTGTAACGGGCGACATTACAGATGGCGATGGCGAGTATGAGCTGGGCGAGTTCCGCCTGTGGGACGCCGGTTTTGACTTCTATGCCCCGCAGGAGTTCACGGCCGAGGACGGTCGCCACATTCTGATCGGCTGGATGGGCATGCCCGATGAGCCGACCTATGGCAACGCACCCACCGTGGCGTGCGGCTGGCAGCACTGCATGACGGTGCCGCGTGAGCTCACAGCCGGTGCCGGCGGCGTGGTGCTGCAGCAGCCGGCACGAGAGATCGAGCGCCATTATGCCTCGGTGCGTGTGGGGGAGAGCTCGTTGGAGGTTGCCGGCGATACCTGCTTTGACGTTGTTGTCGACGGTGTCGACGGCGCATTTACCGCGACCGTTGATGGCGAGCTGAAGCTGGCGTTTGTGCTCGCTGAGGGCGAACTGCCCTCGCGCTTTGAGATGCGATTTACCGATGAGGGTCGCGCTTCTGCCGGCTGCGGTCGCACCGTGCGTTGGGAGCCCGTCGACGAGGTTCGCAACGTGCGTATTGTCGGCGATGCCTCGTCGGTCGAGGTGTTTGTGAACGATGGCGCGCTCGTGTTATCGACGCGCATCTATCCCGAGGCCTATGGCGTGACCGCTGACGCTCCGGGTGCGAGCGTGACGTATCACACGCTCAACATCTAAGCGATTCGTCGCATATCGGCGCTATACTGCAGCCGTTGCCCACGATGCGGGAAACACCCGCATCGTGGGTTTTTGTTTATGAAGGGGCGGTGCCTTGTGGATGTACAGCAGCTAGAAGAGGCCTGGGCTTTAAGGGCCGGCGCGCCTGAGGCGCGTCTTGTTGCGGCCTCGCATGTGCCGGCGGCGCTGTCTCTGTTGGGGATTGTGCGCCCCGGTGACCGCCTGGTTGCGTTTGCCGATGACTTTGCCGATGCGTTTGCGTGCGGCTTTGATGCCTGCGACGTTGTGCTCGTGGACCCGCCGTCGGTTGCGGCGTTTGCCGCCACGTCCGAGGGCTTTGATGCTTCGTTTAATGCCGAGGGTCCGCACCTGTGGTGGTTCGTCAACTCCATCGGCGGGTTTGGTCTGCGTGTGTCTGACCTTCGCGCTCTGGGCCGCGCGGCTCGTGAGGCCCGCGCGCTGCTGGTTGTGGACAACACAGTGGCGTCGGCTTTTGGCTGCGATCCGCTGCGGCTGGGTGCTGCGCTGTCGCTCGAGGCGCTCGACCGCGTGTGTGCCGGTAAGGCTCCGCGTAAGCTCGTTGCCGCTTCGGTGGCGCGCTCGCAGCTCAAGCGCCATCGTGTGGATGCTGCTGCCGAGTGCGCGCATGAGCTGCTCGAGGGGTGCGGAATGGCCGCGCTCGACTTGTCCTCCGTTGAGGCTGAGGTTCTAGAGTACGGGCTCGACACGCTCGACACCCGCATGCAGGCGCACTTCGATCGCGCCCGTGCGCTGGCTGAATATTTGGCTGCGAACGAGATGGTGCGCGACGTGCGCTACCCCGGATTGAGCTCGCATCCCGACCATGCGGTTGCAACGGGAATCCTCGAGCACGGCTTTGGCCCGGCAGTTGAATTTGACCTTATCGAATGCAGCGCGGGCGAGCTGTTCGATGCTTTGCCGGGGGAGTTCCGCACATCGCCCGCCGGCGGCGCAGCGACGCGCCTTTCGGCTCCACGCGGCAAGCAGAGGAGCACCGTCCGCCTCTTCGCCGGCACCGACGACCCCCTGGTCGTAGCGTCCGCCCTAGACAACGCCCTTCGTAAATTAGCTACTTTTTAATACTTGCGATGAGGTCGTTTGCTTTGGTGGCAATGACCTTGTTTATGTCGGCCTGCAGCTCCTCGTAGACTGCTATGGCTCGCTCTCCGGCGGGGGTGAGGGTGGATCCGCGGGCGCCGTCGCGCTCGATGAGCTTGCAGCCCAGCTGCCCTTCCGCCTCGTTCACAATGCGCCAGGCTTTGGAGTATGCCATGCCCATGCTCTTGGCGGCACGGTTGAGCGAGTGCTCTCGGGCGATACCCTGCAGCAGCAAGACACAGCCGTGGCCGAAGACGCCCGGCAAATCCTTGTCGCACGCTTGAATGACCAACTTTGCCGTCGTCTTGTACTCCATACGCTCCACGTCTCCCCGCTAAAGTGTTTGCTGGGCAAACGCAAAGCCTGCGTCAAACCCTCGTGTGCTCTTCTTAAATCATGCATTGTAGCAGTCAAAGTGCGTTAAGATACTTCCCCAGTATTGGGCGCCCAAGGTTGGGCTGGGTCCTACGAGGCCTGCAGCCGACCGGTCGCATGGAAAAAGGAGAAACATGGCTACGTTCTTTCCCGGTGAGTCCCACACGTTTTCGGAGTATCTGCTGGTCCCTGGTTACTCGTCCTCGCAGTGCATCCCCAACAACGTCTCTCTTAAGACGCCGCTGACCCGCTTTAAGCGCGGTGAGAAGCCGGCAATCACCCTGAACATCCCCATGGTTTCCGCCATCATGCAGTCCGTCTCGGGCGTCGACATGGGTGTCGCGCTCGCTACCGAGGGTGGCCTGTCCTTCATTTACGGTTCCCAGAGCGCCGAGTCCGAGGCCGCTATGGTCAAGGCCGTCAAGGATCACAAGGCCGGCTTCGTTCAGTCCGATTCCACGCTGACCCCCGACATGACCATGGAGCAGGTCATTGAGCTCAAGGAGAAGACCGGTCACTCCACCATGCCGGTTACCGACGACGGCACTCCCAAGGGTAAGCTGCTGGGCATCGTCACCAGCCGTGACTATCGCCCCAGCCGCGATGATCACCAGACGAAGGTCTCCGAGTTCATGACCCCGCGTGAGCAGCTCATCGTGGGCGACAAGAACATCAGCCTCAAGGTTGCCAACGACGTCATCTGGGACAACAAGCTCAACGCTCTGCCTATCGTCGACGACAACGATCACCTCATGGGCATCGTCTTCCGCAAGGACTACGACAGCCACAAGACCAACCCCAACGAGCTGCTCGATGGCGACAAGCGCTACATGGTCGGCGCCGGTATCAACACCCGCGACTATGCCGAGCGCGTGCCGCTGCTCATCGAGGCCGGCGCCGATGTCCTGTGCATCGACTCGTCCGAGGGCTTCAGCGAGTGGCAGAAGCGCACCATCGAGTGGATTCGCGCCAACTACGGCGAGGACGTCAAGGTCGGTGCCGGCAACGTCGTCGACGCCGAGGGCTTCCGCTTCCTGGCCGACTGCGGTGCCGACTTCATCAAGGTCGGTATCGGCGGCGGTTCCATCTGCATTACCCGTGAGACCAAGGGTATCGGCCGTGGCCAGGCCACCGCGCTGATCGACGTCTGCCGCGCTCGCGACGAGTACTACGAGGAGACCGGTGTCTACGTGCCCGTGTGCTCCGACGGCGGCATCGTCTACGACTACCACATGACGCTCGCCCTTGCCATGGGTGCCGACTTCATGATGCTGGGCCGCTACTTCGCTCGCTTCGACGAGAGCCCGACCGAGCGCGTCAACGTGAACGGTCAGTACATGAAGGAGTACTGGGGCGAGGGTTCTGCGCGTGCTCGCAACTGGCAGCGCTACGACCTGGGCGGCGCCGCGAAGCTTAGCTTCGTCGAGGGCGTCGACTCCTACGTTCCCTACGCCGGTTCCCTCAAGGACGGCGTGGGTGGCACGCTCTACAAGGTTAAGTCCACGATGTGCAACTGCGGTGCCCTCTCGATCCCCGAGCTCCAGGAAAAGGCACGCCTGACCCTGGTAAGCTCCACCTCCATCGTCGAAGGCGGCGCCCACGACGTAGTCGTCAAGGACTCCCAGCAAAGCGTCAGCTACCGCTAAGCGGCTTTCCCAGGCACCGCACCTTGCCGTTCAAACCGTCGCTCGCGTACCAAAGTACGCGTCGCTCCTCTTTCACGGCAATCTGCGGCACTTGGAAAACCCGACCATGCTTGGGCGGGTAACAATTATTGGTTGATTCACAACCACGTTATTTAGATAAAGCGAGATGCCTGTAAGTTGCAGGCATCTCGCTTGTCGTATTTGCTATCATCAGTCAAGTTAACCTTAGGGTCGGTCGGCTTAGCTTTGTTCGCTACAAGTTCCGCACGCAAAGAAGAGCACTTAATGTGCTCTTCGTCTTGCGCAGGACTGTCCGCAGTAGCGAACAAAGCTAAGCCGACCGACCCCAGCTAAGATTAAAGGAGCTGATATGTGCGATTGCACAGATCATAAGGACGAGATCCCTGTCTACGACGCGCAGGCCATTGAGTCCCGATGGATGAAGGCCTGGGAGGACTCCAGCCTCTTTGCCGTCGACACCGACGACAGCAAGCCCAAGAAGTACGTGCTCGAGATGTTCCCGTATCCGTCGGGCGACCTGCACATGGGCCACGCTCGCAACTATACCATCGGCGATGCTATGGCCCGTCAGGCCCGCATGCGCGGCTACGACGTGCTGCATCCCATCGGCTTTGACGCCTTTGGCCTGCCCGCCGAGAACGCCGCTATTAAGCACAACACGCAGGCTGCCGCCTGGACGTATAAGAATATGGACCAGGCGCTCGCCACGATGAAGCGCATGGGCTTCTCCTACGATCTGGATCGCATGGTCAAGACCTGCAGCCCCGACTACTACCGCTGGGGCCAGTGGATCTTTGAGAAGATGTGGGAAAAGGGCCTGGTCTACCGTAAGAAGAACCCGGTCAACTGGTGCCCCAATTGCAAGACCGTTCTGGCCAACGAGCAGGTTACCGAGGGTAAGTGCTGGCGCTGCGGCACCGAGCCCGAGAAGCGCGACCTTGAGCAGTGGTACTACAAGATTACCGAGTACTCTCAGGAGCTGCTCGACGACCTGGAGAAGCTCCCCGGCTGGCCCGAGCGCGTCAAGCAGATGCAGGCCAACTGGATCGGTCGCTCCGAGGGCGCCGAGGTCGACTTTACCCTGTGCGACCAGGATGGCGATCCCATCGAGGGCGATGAGGGCAAGATCACCGTCTTCACCACGCGTGCCGATACGCTCTTCGGTGTTTCCTTCTTTGTCCTGGCTCCCGAGTACGCCGGCCTGCATGAGCTCGTCGAGGGCACGGAGTACGAGGAGGCCGTCACCAAGATCGTCGAGGACTCCAAGCATATCTCTGCCGTCGAGCGTGCCCAGGGCACCCTCGAGAAGCACGGTGCCTTTACCGGCCGCTACGTCGTGAACCCCGTCAACGGCGAGAAGGTCCCCGTGTGGGTTGCCGACTACGTCGTGGCCGACTACGGCACCGGCGCCGTCATGGCCGTTCCCTGTGGCGACCAGCGCGACTTTGAGTTTGCCCGCAAGTACGACCTGCCGATCGTGCCGATTATCCTGGACGATGACGATCGCGCTGCCGTCGAGGCCAGCGGCGAGACCATCGATACCTTCCATGCCGAGACCGTCGACTGGGATTGTGCCCACGCTGCCGAGGGCACGCTGGTCCAGTCCGGCAAGTACACCGGCATGCGCGGCGGTAAGCACTCCGAGGGCGAGGCTGCGATCGTGGCCGACCTCGAGGCCATGGGCTGCGGTCGTCGCAAGGTCGAGTTCCGTCTGCGCGACTGGCTCATCAGCCGCCAGCGCTATTGGGGCAACCCCATCCCGGCTATCCACTGCGAGCACTGCGGCATCGTGCCCGTGCCCGAGGATCAGCTGCCGGTGACGCTGCCCGAGAACTTGGACCTGGGCGCCGGCGAAACCCTCGCCGAGTGCAAGGAGTTCTATGAGACCACCTGCCCGGTCTGCGGCCGCCCGGCCAAGCGCGAGACCGATACCATGGACACTTTCACCTGCTCCAGCTGGTATTACCTGCGCTATACCGATCCTCACAACACCGAGTTGCCCTTCTCCCGAGAGGCCGCCGACCGTTGGATGCCCGTCGATAACTACATCGGCGGCATCGAGCACGCCATTCTGCACCTGCTCTACAGCCGCTTCTTTACCAAGGCGCTGCGCGACCTGGGCCTGCTGAGCGTGGACGAGCCCTTCACTAACCTGCTGTGCCAGGGCATGGTCAAGGACGAGAACGGCGACACCATGTCCAAGTCCAAGGGCAATGTCGTGCCCCCGAGCTCGGTTATCGAGCCCTACGGCGCGGACACCATGCGTCTGGCGATCTTGTTTATCGCCCCGCCCGAGAAGGACTTCGACTGGGATCCCAAGGCCGTTGAGGGCGCCAACCGCTTCATCAAGCGCGCCTGGCGTATCGTTTGGCAGCTCGTCCAGTCCGGCGACGCCAACGTGGCCTTTGACAAGTCCGCGCTCGACGAGGTTGCGATGAAGCTCTATCGCGAGCGTCACCGCACCATCGCCAAGTGCACCGCGGACTTCGATCGTGGCCAGTTCAACACCGCCATCTCGGCCGTCATGGAGCTCGTTAACGCGGCGAGCGCCTACCTCAACGCCACTGAGGTCGCTTCCCGTGACAAGGCGCTGTGCTATGGCGTGGCTAAGGATATCGTGAGCGTTCTTGCCCCCATCTGCCCGTTCTGGGCCGACGAGCTGTGGCACGAGGCGCTCGGCTGCGAGGGCAACGCCTACACCGCCGCCTGGCCCGAGTTCGACCTGGCCGAGTCCATCGAGGACACGGTGCAGATCGTCGTCCAGGTGCTCGGCAAGGTCCGCGGCCGCATCGACGTGGCCCGCGACGCCTCCAACGAGGAGATGCAGGCTGTCGCTGAGGAAGCCGTCGCCAAGTGGCTCGAGGGCAAGACGGTCGTCAAGGCCATCTGCGTGCCCGGCAAGCTGGTCAACCTTGTGGTCAAGTAAGCGCTGCGCGTAAAGCTGACATGCAATAAACGAGGGACGGTCCGGTTGGGTCGTCCCTCGTTTTGTGTTGTGTGCCCTGCTTAGTCAGTGCGTCGCACCGTCTTCTACGGGATGTGTACCAGGTCCCTAAAGTAAACGTTGCCCGTTGCCTCTTCGAACATCCAGATGTTGAGGTAGATGTCGTTGAGGTCGTTGTTCACATCAAAGTCCGGGTCGTCGAAGGTGCCTACAAAGGTGAGCATGGCGCGCGTTTCCTTGCCCGCTGCGACCTGCTGGCGCATGCGCACATCGCGGACCACGCCGTTGACGTA
Organism: uncultured Collinsella sp.; assembly: GCA_934675795.1. Classification (GTDB taxonomy): domain Bacteria; phylum Actinomycetota; class Coriobacteriia; order Coriobacteriales; family Coriobacteriaceae; genus Collinsella. Next base: position 12,562 of record CAKURW010000018.1, on the reverse strand, counting down.
GGCATAGGAGTCCACATCGCCAAACATCATGTCGACACCGGTGTTGTTGGACACCGTAAAGACGAGCGCGGCGTCCCCGTAACCGTCGGTGTCCTTGCCCACGCAGGTAACATGGACGTTCTCGTCTACCTCAAGGTCGATGGGGAACTGTTCTTGGGGGTCGGGACTCAGGCCCTGGGGATCGATTTCGTCTTCGTTGATTTTATCGAAGCTACCCTGTGGCGTCGTTTCCTCGGCAGCTTCGGTGCTTCCGGGATTCGGCTCAGATGGTCCGGTTTTGCCATCGATATTGCTGCATCCCATCAGGGCGAACGAGCAGACTGCGATGGCGAGCGCGGTCGTGCAGAGGGTGCCGAGACGTTTCATGGGTGCCTCCTTGCCGTAGGGTTTTGGAAGGTTGTGCGGCCAATGCGCGCGGCCGGCCTTTTGCTGCAGAATGTCCCTAGCTGTAGTCTGGCCGATGTGCACCCAAGAGAGGAATGCCCATAGGGCCCGATTCGCTTGGCGGGTTGGGACGCATGGCCCGTTTTGGGGCTGTTGAGGGTGCGCCGCATGGGGCTCCTCGGCCAATTGTCCTATTCTTGTGGAGAAGCTGTGCGCACGCTGACCTGCAGATTCGTACTGTGCTTGCACGTTTCCGCAGCTATTGTTATAGTTTGCTTGCAAATGAAGTTGTAATTGAAAGAAGTGGGGTTTCGGCCCCGCTTCTTTTTTGTATGGATGGAGGTGCCGCAATGGTCAAGACCAAGACCGAGCAGGCGATCATCGACGCGCTCGAGGCCGTCGCTCCCCAGCACGATGTCGACATCGTCGACGTCGAGCTCGTGGGTGCCACCAAGGCCCCCTGCGTACGCGTGCGTATCGAGGGTGCCGAGGGTCAGAGCCTGTCGCTCAACGACGTCACGGCCAACACCAAGTGGGTCGGCGATGTGATCGAGGAGCTCGACCCTATCTCTTCGAGCTATACGCTCGAGGTGTCGAGCCCGGGTATGGCGCGCCCGCTGCGCCGCCCGTGCGACTTTGCCCGCTTTGTGGGCGAGAACTGCGAGCTCACCTCCACCGCCACCGAGGGCCGTCGCAAGTACGCCGGCAAGATTGCCGCCGCCACTGAGGCGAACGTGACCCTCGAGCTCGAGGACGGCGAGTCCGTCACCCTCGATTTCTCTGATGTTAAAAAGTGCAAGTTGAAGCCCACCTACGACTTCAAGCCCGCGAAGGAAGGAAAGTAAGATGGCAGCATCCGACATGATGTCCGCCCTGATGGAGCTTTGCCAGGAGAAGCACATCGACCAGCTCTACCTGATCGACCGCCTGGAGCAGTCGCTCGCCAAGAGCTATGCCGAGATCCTGCATCTTGAGTGGGGCGCCAAGGTGACCATCGACCGCACCACCGGCAAGATCTACGTCTACCGTCTGGAGCCGATTGACGATTCCATGGACGAGGAGGGTAACTTCACCGAGTTCGAGGAGATCGACGTCACCCCCAAGAACACGAGCCGCATTGCTGCCCAGCACGCTAAGGCCGAGATCAACGCTATCGTGCGCAACTCCGCCCGCGAGCAGATCTACGAGGAGTTCTCCGGCCGCATCGGCGACCTCATCAGCGGTACCGTGCTGCAGTCCACGCCCGACTTCACGATCGTCAAGATCCGCGAGGGCGTCGAGGCCGAGCTGCCGCACTTCGATCAGCGTCGTTACGAGAATGAGCGCAACGAGCGTCCGATGGGCGAGCGCTACCTGCACAACCAGCACATCAAGGCCGTGATCATCGACGTTCGCGACCCCAACTCCAACCTGCAGCCGGTTCGCGGCGAGCACAGCCGTCCGCCGATTGTCATCTCCCGTACCCACCCCGAGCTCATGCGTCGTCTGTTTGAGCAGGAGGTGCCCGAGATCTATGAGGGCACCGTCCAGATCAAGTCGATCGCCCGCGAGCCCGGCCAGCGCTCCAAGGTCGCCGTCCACTCGCTCGACGACCGTCTGGATCCCGTGGGCGCCTGCGTTGGCCCCAAGGGCAGCCGTGTTCGCGCTGTCGTGGGCGAGCTCCGCGGCGAGCGCGTCGACGTCATCCTGTGGGATGCCGATCCTGCCGTCTACGTCGCCAACGCCCTGTCGCCCGCTAAGGTCACCCGCGTCCTCATCGACGAGGAGAAGGCCTACGCCGGTGTCATCGTGCCCGACGACCAGTTGTCCCTCGCCATCGGCAAGGAGGGCCAGAACGCCCGCCTTGCTGCGCGCCTGACCGGCTGGCACATCGACATCAAGTCCGAGACGCTTGCCGCCGACATCCTCAAGAACGTTCCCGTTCACGAGGAGCCCGCCGCCGACCTGATCGGTGACGAGGAGGACGAGGACGTCCGCCGCTGCGAGTATGTGTCCGAGGACGGCATCCAGTGCCGCAACCAGGCTCGTCCCGGCTCCCGTTTCTGCGGTGTCCACGACACCGACGCCTTCGATGATGCGGAGGACCTGATCTAGCGCGCGGTCGCGCCGGGCGGGTCCCGGCGCGTCTCCCACGCTCGTTCAGTCTCTAGGCACCCAAGGTGCCAGAAAGGGTAGGTGAAGTCATATGGCAAAAGTCCGTGTGTCCACCCTGGCCAAAGAGTTCGGCATGACCTCCAAGGAACTGATGGGTCATCTCGCCGATATGAAGATTCCCGCTAAGTCCGCTTCCTCCACCTTGGAGGACGCTTATGTCGCCATGGTCCGTAAGCAGCTCGCCTCGGTGATCGAGGCCCGCGCCCAGGAAGTCGAGGCCGCCAAGCAGGCCGAGGAGCAGGCAGCTGCCGCCGAGGAGGCCGCTCGCGCCGCCGAGGCCGAGCGCGAGCGCATCGCCGCCGAGAAGGCCCGCGAGGAGGAGCGTCGCCAGTTTGCCGCAGCCCAGGCTGCCGAGGAGGCTGCCCGCGCCGAGGCCGAGGCCAAGAAGAAGGCCGAGCAGGAGCGCCTTGCCCGCGAGAAGGAGGAGGCTGCCCGCGAGGCTCAGCGCCGCGCCGTTCCCGCTTCCGACTCCGGTTCGCGCTTCCGTTCGCTGCTCGACCAGATCGCCGCACAGGAGACCGTGCTCAAGGAGAAGAAGGACGCCGAGGACAAGGCCAAGGCCGAGCGTGCTGCCGAGCGCGGTAACCGTCGTGGCGGCAACAACGACCGCCGCGGTGGCCGTCGTAACGATCGCAATGCCTCCGACAACAACTCCGAGCGCAACGCCTCCGAGAGCCGTCCGCACAGCCATCGCACCAACGCCAGCAACAACGTCGCTGCCGGCATGGACTTCCCCAACCCCGACAAGCAGGGCAAGGGCAAGAAGCGCAAGGGCGGTCACAACAACGAAGAGGACCACTACAGCCGCATGGCTCGCGAGGCCGAGGAGTACAGCCGCGAGAAGGTGCTCGAGGAGGCTCGTGCCGCCGTCGAGGAGGCCTCTCGCGAGTCCACCGGTCGCCGCAAGAAGCGCAAGGAGAAGCGCGAGCGCGAGGCTGCCAAGGCTCAGGAGGAGCGCAAGATAGAGGAGGCGCTGGCCCAGGGCGTGAACCCCGAGGACCTCGACGCCATCAAGGTCTCCCAGGGCGTTACTGTCCAGGAGCTTGCCGAGGCGCTCGACGTTCCGGCCAACGACATCATCAAGCGCCTGTTCCTGCTGGGTACGCCGCTCACCATGACGCAGTCCATGTCCGACGACCTCGTCGAGCTCGTCGCCGACGACCTGGGCCGCCAGATCAAGATCATTACCCCCGAGGAGGAGAACACCTTCTCGTTCTACGACGATCCCGCTGACCTCAAGCCGCGCGCCCCAGTCGTCACCGTCATGGGCCATGTCGACCACGGCAAGACGTCGCTGCTCGACGCCATCCGTCACACCGGCGTTGCTGCCGGCGAGGCGGGCGGCATTACGCAGGCCATCGGCGCTTCGCAGGTTATGATCAACGACCGCAAGATCACCTTTATCGATACCCCGGGTCACGCCACCTTTACGGCTATGCGTGCCCGTGGCGCCAAGGTGACCGACATCGTCATCCTGATCGTCGCCGCCGACGACGGCGTTATGCCCCAGACGGTCGAGTCGATCAACCACGCCAAGGCCGCCGGCGTACCCATCGTCGTCGCCGTCAACAAGATCGATAAGCCGGGCGCCAACCCCGACCGTGTGCGCCAGGAGCTCACCGAGTACGGCGTCATCCCCGAGGAGTGGGGCGGACAGAACATGTTCGTCAACATCTCGGCCAAGCAGAAGATCGGTATCGACGAACTTCTGGAGACCGTGCTGCTCCAGGCCGACGTACTCGAGCTCAAGGCCAACCCGGACACCTTTGCCTCGGGCAACGTCCTCGAGGCCAAGCTCGACAAGGGCCGCGGCTCGGTCGCTACCGTGCTCGTGACCCGCGGTACCCTGCACGTGGGCGATACGCTGGTCGCCGGCCTTACCTACGGTCGCGTCCGCGCCATGCTCGACCCCAAGGGCCGCGCCGTCACCGAGGCCGGTCCCTCCGACGCCGTCGAGATCCTGGGCCTGCAGTCCGTGCCCAACGCCGGTGACGAGTTCCGCGTGTTCGAGGACGAGCGCGAGGCACGTGCGCTGGCCGACGAGCGTTCGCTGAAGGCCCGTATCGAGGAGCAGAGCCGCGTCAAGCACGTCACGCTCGAGAACCTCTTCGAGACCATTGCCGACGCCGAGGTCAAGGAGCTCAACCTGATCATCAAGGCCGACGTCCAGGGTTCCATCGAGGCCCTTCAGGACTCGCTCGACAAGATGGATCAGTCCGAGGTTCGCATCAACACGATCCACTCCGCCGTTGGCGCCATCAACGAGACCGACGTCGTTCTGGCCGACGCCTCCAACGCCATCATCATCGGCTTTGGCGTCCGTCCCGACGGTAAGGCCCGCTCCGCCGCCGAGCGCGAGGGCGTCGAGATCCGTTGCTACGACGTCATCTACAAGTGCCTCGAGGAGCTCGACGCCGCCCGTATCGGCATGCTCAAGCCCACCGAGGTCGAGGTCGCCACGGGTACTGCGACCGTCCTGGACACCTTCAAGGTGCCCAAAGTCGGTATCGCCGCCGGTGTCCGCGTCGAGGAGGGCGAGATCGCCGCGACCGATTCCGTGCGCCTGGTGCGCGACGGCATCGTGGTCTTCAACGGCAAGATCGCCTCGATGCGCCACTACAAGGACGAGGCCAAGAGCCTCAAGAGCGGTTCCGAGGGCGGTATTGGCCTGGAGAACTTCCAGGACATCAAGCCCGGCGACCAGATCGAGGGTTACCGTATCGACCAGGTTGCCCGTACCGAGTAGGGGGGTAGCTCTATGAAGCAAACGCAGGCAACCCGCCGTCTGGGCGAGCAGCTTCGCGAGAAGCTCGGTTATATCCTGCTCTTTGAGGTTTCCGATCCGCGTCTCGACCTGGTTACTTTGACTGCGGTCGAGGTCGCGGTGGACCGTTCGTTCGCGCGCGTGTACGTGTCGTGCGATGCGAGCCGCTACGACGAGGTCATGGAGGCGCTCGCAAGCGCCAAGGGCCGTATTCGCAGCCTGTTGGCTCGCTCGCTCGATTGGCGTATTACGCCCGAGCTCGATTTTCGCATCGATCGCTCGACCGATGAGGCCGAGCGCATCACGCGTGCGCTGGAAAACGTTCCCGCCACGCTTGCGATCGAAAAGGACGAGGACGGCTATCCGATAGCGGATGCCGCCCAGGAGGCAGCTTTAGATGACTAATTCCGCCGACCTCGCCTCGTGCGAGTCTGCAGATATTCAGCGACGCATCCTCGAGCTCATCGAGGGTGCGTCCTCCATTGCGATTTCGGGACACACTTCTCCCGATGGCGACGCCCTAGGCTCCGTGTTGGGTCTGGGCCTCTCGCTTATGAAGTTTTTCCCTAACAAGGACATTGCCCTGCTGCTGGCAGACGATGACCCGGTTCCGCGCATCTACCGCTTTATGGAAGGCTCCGATCGCCTGGTACCGGCATCTGCGTATACCGGCAATCCGGACCTGTTCATCTCGGTGGACGTGCCGGTCGTCGAGCGTCTCAATAATTCCGCCGAGGTGCTTCGTCGCTCCAAGCATGTGGTGTGCTTCGATCACCATCCGGCGCGCGAGGAGTTTGCCGAGCTCAGCCTGAGGCGCGTTGAAGCTGCAGCCTGCGCCATGATCATCGACCGCTTCTTGGACAATTGCGGCATTGTCGCACGTGATGGCGTTGCGACCTGCCTGCTGTGTGGCTTGGTTACCGATACCGGCCGTTTTCAGTACCAAAACGCCGATGCAGCCGCGTTCCATGCAGCCTCGCGTCTGGTTGCCCACGGTGCCGATCCGGCGCGTGTGGCACTCGAGGTTTACCAGAGCATGCGCGTTGAGTTTTTGCACCTCAAGTCCATCGTTATGGGCCGCATTAAGACGGTGGCCCACGGGCGCGTCGCGTATAGCTACGCGTACCAGAGTGACCTTGAGGCGTGCGGTGTCACCTCGGATGAGTGCGACGGTCTGGTTGACGTGGTGCGCTCGGTGATGGGCGTCGAGGTCTGCCTGTTCCTGAAGGGCATTGAGGGCGATACCAAGGTGCGCGGCAACCTGCGCTCCAAGGGTGACCTCAACGTGTCCGAGATCGCTGCTGCCTTTGGCGGAGGCGGACATCCTGCTGCCGCCGGTTTCTCCAACAACGGAACGATTCTCGAGACGCTCACCGTGGCACTTCCCATGCTGGCCGAACTGGTAGGGGAGGATCCCGCTTCGGTGACCGTCGAGCTTTAACTTTTTGGATGGTACATGGCTCGTCGTACGCCTTCTCAACTGAATATGCTGCTCGCCGTCGATAAGCCGGTGGGCTGCACGTCCCACGATGTGGTTTCGCAATGCCGGCGCGCCCTCCATGAGCGACGCGTCGGCCATGCCGGCACGCTCGACCCCATGGCATCGGGTGTCATGGTGGTGGGCGTGGGCCAGGCTACTCGTCTGCTGGGCATGCTTACGCTCGATACCAAAAGCTACGTCGCCGACATCTCGTTTGGCGCCGAGACCAATACCGATGATGCGGAGGGCGAGGCGGTCCGCACGGTGGCTGTTGCCAACGAGCTCCGCGATCCTGCCTATGCTCGTGAGCGCTTGGCCGCCATGCTGGGCCCGCAGATGCAGGTGCCGCCGGCGTTTTCTGCTATCTCGGTCAATGGCGTTCGCGCCTACAAGTCTGCTCGCGAGGGCAATGCGGTGGACCTACCTCCGCGCCCCGTCGAGGTCTATGCCGCCGACCTGATCGCCGTAGGCGGCGAGGGCGATTCGTGTATGTGGACCGTGGCGTTCTCGGTGAGCAAGGGCACCTATATACGTGCGCTCGCTCGCGACCTGGGCCGCGCCTGCGAGAGCGCCGCGCACATTTCCGCGCTGCGCCGCACGGCCTCCGGTGTTGTTTCCATTGGCGCCTGTCATACGGTCGAGGAGCTTTCTCCCGAGTCCGCGGCTGGCTTTGCCCTGGATCCCATTGCGGCCCTGGGCGCCACGCGTGTTGACTTGCCGGACAATCTTGCCGACGACCTGCTCTGCGGCCGTCGCATTCCCGTCGAGCGTGCGCTTGCCGATTTCGATGCCTCGAAGGCGCCGTTTGCGCTGGTGCTCGATGGGGGACTCAAGGCGCTCGCCCGCATTGAGGGTGGCCGCTTTGTTATGGAGCACGTGTTTCCGCAGGCAATCGGCGGTGTTCGATGATGTTGTCCGCTCGCGAGCTCGCGCGTATTTTTTTCGCGGGCGAGTCGGACGAGGCTCGCATCGTTACTGCCGATACGTTTGATGAGTGCGAGCACTTGGGTGCTGCCTCCATCGCCATCGGCGTGTTCGATGGCGTGCACCGTGGACACCAGGAGCTCATTGTAGCGCTTGTCCGTGATGCCCGCGCCCATGGTTGCAAGGCGGTCGTGGTCACCTTCGATCCCGACCCGGACGTCGTGGTGAGCCCTTCGCCCGCTCAAAAATTGATGACGACGGCCGACCGTCTTCATGCCTTGGCTCAGACCGGGGTCGATGCGGTGGTGGCCGTTCCCTTTACGCCAGAGGTTGCGGCACTCGACCATGTTGGTTTTCTTGCGCTGCTGTCGCGCGTGGTTGACATTCGCTCGATTCGCGTTGGCAGTGACTTTAGACTGGGTCGTGGCGGTGCTTCTGGTGTTGCCGAGATGCGCGCCTGGGGTTCCGAGCACGGCGTTGACGTGTATGGTCACGACCTGCTTTGCGAGGGCGGTGAGGCCATTTGCGCCACCCGTATCCGTCATGAGCTTGGACAGGGCCATGTGGAGCTGGCTGCTGAGTTGCTCGGCCGCCCGTATATGGTGCGTGGCGGTGTTATTCGCGGCCGTCACGAGGGCTCTGGCATGGGCTTTCCCACGGCAAACCTACAGGTTTCCGACGGTATTCAGGTGCCTGCCGATGGCGTGTATGAGGGTCTGGTGCTGGTCGATGACACCGCGTGGCCCGCTGCCGTGAACGTCGGACTGCCGCCGACGTATGCCGATGATGCGGCATCTGCGCATCTCGAGGCTAATTTAATTGGTTATACGGGCGACCTCTATGGCGCTTCCGTTTCGCTGGGGTTTACGCGCTGGCTACGTCCCTCGCGTGTGTTCGATTCGCTGGATGAGTTGATTGCGACCGTCGAGGGTAATATCGAGGACATTCGTCACAACTTGGGTGAGCAGGGGGTGAGCATCCGTGATTAGCGATGAGGAAAAAGACCAGGTACGCGCTGCGTCTGACCTGGTTGCCATCGTGCAGGAAACGGTCGAGCTCAAGCCCCGCGGCCATGAGTTTTGGGGATGCTGCCCCTTCCATGGCGAAAAGACGCCGTCCTTCCACATTATCCCCGCCACGCAGGTGTGGCATTGCTTTGGCTGCGGTGAGGGTGGCGACGTCTTCACGTATATCATGAAGCGCGAGAACCTGAGCTTTCCCGAGTCAATCCGTTATTTGGCCGATCGCGCGGGTATTGAGCTGCATGACACCGGAGATCGCCGTGAGCGCGGCACCAAGCGTGCCCGCATCTACGATCTGTGCGCCGAGACGGCCCAGTTCTACCACACCATGCTTATGCGCGGTAAGGACGGCCGTCCGCGCGAGTATTTTGCCAGTCGCGGCATGGGCGGCGACGTCTGCCGCCGCTACTGCCTGGGCTTTGCGCCGGGCCGCAACGCGCTGGTGTCGCACCTGTCCCAGGCGGGTTTTACCCCGCAGGAGATGATCGATGCCAACGTTGCCGTGAGCCGCGGACGCGGGCAACTAGCCGACCGCTTCTACGACCGTGTGATGTTCCCCATCTTTGACGAGCAGGGTCACAACATTGCCTTTGGCGGTCGCATCATGGGTGACGGCCAGCCTAAGTACCTCAATACCGCCGAGACGAGCGTGTTTCATAAAAAACGAAACCTCTACGGCTTTAATTGGGCCAAGGAGTTTATCGTCGCGCAGGATACCGCCATCGTGGTTGAGGGCTATACCGACTGCATCGCCTGTTGGGAGGCGGGGATTAAAAACGTTGTCGCCACGCTGGGCACCGCGCTCACGGAGCATCACGTCAAGACGCTCGCCCGCTTTGCCAAGCGCATCGTGTACATGTTCGATGGTGACGCCGCCGGACAAAAGGCCGCCCGTCGTGCGATTCAGTTTATCGAGCAGGATTCGATGGACCTTCGCTGCGTTGTGCTGCCCGACGGCAACGATCCCATGGAGTTCATCACGACACATGGTGGCGAGGCACTGCAGACGCGCATCGACGCTGCCGAGCCGCTTATGGACTTTGTCTACCGTTCGCTGCAGGAGTCGAGCGACATCACCACGCCGGGCGGTCGCGCAAAGGCGCTGGAAGATGCGCTGACGCTTATCTATCCGCTGCGCGACAGCTATATGATCGACACGTACTTTATCCAGATTGCCGATCTGCTGGGTTTGGATCTGGAGACCGTGCGTGCGAGCTCGGGCCGTGTGTTTCGTGATGTCGCCAAGCGCGAAGATGCGGAACGCCGCCGTGAGCAGAACTATGAGCGCCAGCGGGCGCAGGCCGAGCGCTCCGGTAGCGCGGGCGGTCGGGCGTCGGGTTCTCGCGATGCCGGTCGCGGTGCTTGGGCATCGGGCGCGACGCCGGCAGTAGAGGCGCCGGTCGAAGTAGAGCCGTACGACTACGTCCCGCTCGATGCCTACGGTGCCGCGCCCGTGGAGGTCGTCGACGACCTGCCGCCGATCGATGTGCCTGATGGTATGGGCGCTGTGCCTGCGGCTGACGATTCGGGCGCACCGGCTGCGGCGGCGCCGATGGTTCTTACCGATCTTGAACGCAAGTCCTTGGCAGGGGAGCGTGAACTGTTGACGATGCTCACGAGCTACCCCGACCTGTTCCGCACGTATGCCGACCGCATCTGCTCCATCGAGTGGGTTGACCCACGTCACGAGTCCATCGCATGGGCCGTTCTGGCAACGCCGCCGGGAACCGATCCTGCAGCCTGCATGGATGCTGCGCGCTCAGTGTGTCCCGATGCGGCAACGCTTGTGAGCGCCGGGCGCATCTCGGCGACGAGCAAGCACCCCACCGAGACGAACATCGTGTTTATGCTCGATACGCTCGAGCTCTACACCATCAAGCGCCGCATGCGTGCCGCACAGGCCAAGCTGCGCCAGGACCGTTCGCTCGATGATGAGGCCCGTCGCGCGCTGACCGTGCAGGCCGCGCAGGATTCGCAGCGTCAACGCGAACTGCAAAAGTCGATCGGCGGCGTGGCGGACCCGTTCCGTTTGATCGGCCTGGAGGCCGCAGGCACCGAACAAGCCTAGATGTTGTGGCCAACCAGCGTATTCTTGCCTATATCCAGTCCTCTTTTTGGGTATAGACGTCAATGTGTGTGCTAAAGTATTGAGTCCTGTGGACTATGAAGGGAGAATCTGTGCCAAAAAAGACTGAGAGCACGGGTACTGGGCTGGAATCCTACGTTGCAAAGCTCATGGGCAACGGCTCAAACAGGACTTCGGTAACCGAGGACGAGATTCAGGTCGCCCTGAAGGATATCGATGTTTCTGACGAGCAGCTCACCGCGGTGTATTCCGCGCTGCGCAACAGCGGCATCCAGATTATCTCCGCGAGCGGTAACGACGACGCCCCCATGGACGTCGACGATGACGATAACGATAGCGATACCGACGATTTCGATGACGACGACGAGCACGATTCCGGCTCGCTCGACGATCATGAGCTCAAGATGGCCCGTCAGGCCGACGCCGAGATGGGTTCTTCCAAGAGTAAGAAGAAGCGCACCGTGCGCACGTCCCGTTCGCGTTCGCGCGTTCGCGGCATCGATGCCTCCACGGTGATGCTGACCGGCGACCCGGTCCGTATGTACCTCAAGGAGATCGGCAAGGTCGACCTGCTGACCGCCTCCGAAGAGGTCGATCTGGCTATGAAGATCGAGGCCGGTCTTGAGGCCACCGAGAAGCTCGAGGCTGCCGATGCTGGTGAGCTCGAACTCACGCGTGCCGAGATGCGTCGTCTTACGCGCATTGAGAACGTGGGCCTCGAAGCCAAGCAGGCGCTCATCAGCGCAAACCTTCGTCTGGTCGTCTCCATCGCCAAGCGCTATGTCGGTCGCGGCATGCTGTTCCTGGATCTGATCCAGGAGGGCAACCTCGGTCTGATCCGCGCCGTCGAGAAGTTCGACTACCAGAAGGGCTTTAAGTTCTCCACGTATGCCACGTGGTGGATCCGTCAGGCCATCACGCGCGCTATCGCCGACCAGGCCCGTACCATCCGTATTCCCGTGCACATGGTCGAGACCATCAACAAGCTCGTCCGTGTGCAGCGCCAGCTTCTCCAGGACCTGGGTCGCGACCCGACCCCCGAGGAGATCGGTGCCGAGATGGACATGAGCGCCGACCGTGTCCGCGAGATCCAGAAGATTTCGCAGGAGCCCGTGTCGCTCGAGACCCCCATCGGCGAGGAAGAGGATTCCCAGCTGGGCGATTTCATCGAGGACTCCCAGGCTATCGTTCCGCCCGATGCGGCCAGCTTCTCCATGCTGCAGGAGCAGCTCACCCAGGTGCTCGATTCGCTTGCCGATCGCGAGCGCAAGGTTATCGAGCTGCGCTTTGGCCTTGTCGACGGACATCCCCGTACGCTCGAGGAAGTCGGCCGCGAGTTTGGTGTCACGCGCGAGCGCATCCGCCAGATCGAGTCCAAGACCCTGGCCAAGCTCCGCCACCCCAGTCGCTCCAGCAAGCTCAAAGACTATATTGAGTCTTAACCTCTCGAGCAAGAAGCGCCCTCAAGCACATTCGCTTGGGGGCGCTTTCATGTAGTCGTTGGGGACGTTCTTAAACGACTAGTCGTTTAATAGTCATTGGAGACGTTCTTGAATGACTAGTCGTTTAAGAGCGTCCCCAATGACTAGGTCGGAAAAATTCTCAAAAAAGTTCTTGCCCTGAGCTGATTCGTCCGTATAATAAACTTCGTTGCTTGAGAGCACGCACCTATTCCTCGGTAGCTCAATGGTAGAGCACGCGGCTGTTAACCGCGCTGTTGTAGGTTCGAGTCCTACCCGGGGAGCCAG
>CAKURW010000017.1 GCA_934675795.1 uncultured Collinsella sp. | reverse complement strand
GCTCTACAGTCCTGCGCAAGACGGAAAGCACATTAAGTGCTTTCCTTTGCGTGCGGAACTCGCGACAAACTTAACCCGCGCCAGCCGGCCCCGGAGACCCTCCCTGCCGTCACATTGTTCGAGCCGTTGTTGTTCCTCGCCGCTTCCGCGGCTCGGCGGCCCCGTTCTCCTCGGCGGGGTTGTCCAAGGTTGTCGCTGAAGCTCTGCCTTTTGCTGAAAGAAAAACGGGGGATGCGATCTACATCCCCCGTTTTTGTTGCACCTACTCCAAGTCAATAAATTTGGTGCTCAGGATCTTGCCGTCCTTGACGAGCATTCTGGCCATGGTGGGGCCTCGGGTGCCTCTGGGGTAGCTGGCGCTACCGGGATTGAGGACCAGGCAGCGGCCTACTTGGGCTTCTTTGGTTACGTGGGTGTGACCGTTGATGGCTACGTCTACGGATCCCACCGGAAGGTCTTCGCGGTAGTGGGCTACGGCGAATTTGAGTCCTTCGTAGGTGAAGAGGGCCAGACGGTCTACATCGGGGCCGTAATCGCGGTAGTAGTCGTTGTTGCCCAGGACCGCTCGCACGGGGGCGATGGTGCATAGATGCTCGTAATCCATCTCTGAGGTGAGGTCTCCGGCGTGGATGATCAGATCTGCGCCCTTGAGCTTGTCCAGAAGCGCGGGCGAAAGATAGCCGTGGGTGTCCGAGATGATGTCGATGCGCTTGGCGCTTGCACTGTTCATGGGATCCCTTCTTCAAAACCGATTCGACGTATATACAAAAAGCCCCACGGCTCCGCAGACAATTGGTCTACAGGGCTGCGGGGCCAGTGTGCTAGAGGCTCAGGGCCTTCTTGAGCGGCACAACGCGGCGGCGCGAGACCGGCACGCGTTCGTCGACGCCCGTAATGCCCAGTTGGATAGCGCCCGAGGGCACCGTCTCGACATCCGTGACGCACGCCAAGTTGACGATATAGCGACGATGAACGCGAAAGAAGCCAAAGTCGCAAAGCTTGGCCTCAAACTGCGCCAACGAAGTCGTCGATAGAAAACGATCATCGACGGTATAGATACAGGAGTAATCGTCCTTGGCCATGATGAAGCGAATGTCATCCACGGGAATGAGGACCTTACGGCCGCCCTTTTCCACCGGAATGCGCTCGATGGTGGCTTTGCTGTCCGTGACGGGCTTGGCGTGCTGCATGACCTTCTCGATCGCGCGATCCAGGCGTGCCTCCTCAACCGGCTTCATTAGGTAATCGACGGCATCTACGTCGAACGCCTCGACGGCATGATCGCTATACGCGGTCACAAACACAATCGCCGGCGGATTCTTAAGCTTATGCAGCGCCTCGGCAAGCTGCAGACCAGAAGCACCGGGCATCGAGATATCGAGAAATACGACATCGACGCGGCTTTCCATCAACATCTCAATGGCGGAGCGGACGCTCGACGCCTCAGTGATCGTGCCGATCTTGCCCGTCTGCTCGAGCAAGAAGCGAAGTTCCGAACGGGCCGGGGCCTCATCATCCACAATCATCGCACGCAGCATAGGGATTAAACCTTTCGTCAACAAACTACGCTGGGCATCCGCCGCTTGGCGTTGAGCCCATAGCCTTTTATTTTACTCTTGAATGTCAAAGATGCTCTCTGGCAAATCAAGATGCAGGAGCACTTTGGTGCCCTTGCCCGGCGCCGATTCGACGCGCGTATAAGAGTGCGGTCCATAAAAGCGATGGATGCGCTCAGAAATATTGTGCATGGCCACGCCGGCGCCGCCGCCTTGCGGGGAACTGGCATCGGGGCGGGCGGAGCGCTCATCAAACAGCCTGGCGGCGGTACCCTCGTCCATGCCCACGCCGTTGTCGGCCACGGCAATCAGGATTGCGTCGTCGCCGTCTTGATGGACGGTCACATCGATCTGCAGGGCATCGCCATCGCCCATGCCATGCCGCACGGCGTTCTCGACGATGGGCTGGATTACAAAGGCCGGGACCAATGTGTCCTCGACATCCTCGGAGACATCGAAGGTCGCCAGCACGCGGTCCTCGCCAAAGCGCGCCTTCTCAAACGTCAGGTAGCGCTTGGTCTGGGCAACCTCGCGCGAGACCGGGATAAGCGACCCCGAGTTGTCGAGCGTGGCGCGATAGAACGAGGAAAACTCGCGCAGCAGCTCGCGGGCACGCAGCGGGTCGGTACGCGTAAACGACGCGATGGTGTTGAGCGTGTTGAACAGAAAGTGCGGGTTGATCTGCGCCTGCAGGGCACGCACCTCGGCACGGGCCGTCAGTTCCTTTTGCACCTCGAGCTCGTGGATGGCGAGCTGCGTGGACAGGATCTCGGCAAAACCCGAGGCGAGCGCATACTGGGTACGGTCGACGGCACGCGGGGTCTTGTAGTAGAACTTGAGCGTGCCGACGGTGCGGTCGCCCACCTTGATGGGCGCGATGATGCCGGCGGGAACATGGT
Organism: uncultured Collinsella sp.; assembly: GCA_934675795.1. Lineage (GTDB taxonomy): Bacteria > Actinomycetota > Coriobacteriia > Coriobacteriales > Coriobacteriaceae > Collinsella. The sequence goes on along the minus strand of CAKURW010000017.1, from coordinate 32,445 downwards.
TGTGCGAGCCATCCGAACCCACCACGTCCACCACGCGGTTGAACGACTGCACGATGCCGTGCTCAATGACGTAGCGCGTGGCAAGCGTATGGATGGGCGAATCGGGCAGCAGCTTTTCCTCGAACTCGCCCGCGCAGGCCAGCACGTTGCTCTCATCGGTGATGGCAACGGTCATGGCACGTGTCTCGGGCAGAATACGCCGGCACACCAAAAGCGCCGATTCCTGCGTCAGGCCGCCCTTAATGTCCTCGAGCATGGCCGAGGCAACCGAGAGTGTCTCCTCGGTGTACTGGGAGCGTACCGAATCGGGGTTGAGCGTCAAATAGATAAAGATGCACAGGAAGATACACAGCAGCGCACAGGCGATCACCGTGGCAATCGGCTCAATGCCAGTCGCCAGGGCAAAGATAAAGTACACCAACACGCAAACGGCGCAGACAACGGCGATGATGCGAAAGATTGAAATTGAATTATCGCGCTGGGCGCGGCGGTCGATCATTCAGCCCCCTCCAGGATGCTAATCAGTTGTGCGTCGCGCCAAAGTTCATCCATGATCTTGGGCCAGAAACTCTGAAAACGCAGGTAGCTTGCGGCGTTTTGGCGGGCATAGGTCTTGGCCTCGTCAATACCATGACGCCAGATGCGCAGATACCCCTCGTGCTCGCGGGTAAACATGCTGCGAACCATGGCGGTCTTGCGCACGCGGTCGTCGAGCTCGCGCGAGATCCACGGACCCGGATAGGGCATGAGTGATGCGGCCGTAACCGGAATGAGCTCCTTTTGGTGCGCAGCGAACGTCAGCTTGGCCCGCTCGTAGTACCAACGGTACACGTCCTGCATAAAGCGCGGCGAGCGCTTCTCGGACTCGGGCGGCAGGTGGCGCACGGTCCACTCGTTATCGAACCACACGTCATAGCCGAACATGCGCATGTTAAACAGGTAGTCCAGATCCTCGCCGCGGGTGATAAACGGGTCGAAGGCCACGCGCGTAAAGGCGCGGGCGTGCAGGGCCATCAGGCCGCCGCACACGTAATTGGAACGCGAGATGCGGGTGCCCGAGAGCGCCTTTTTCATCCAGCGATTGAACTCGATACGCTTGGTCCACCAGCGATGGCAAATGCCCACTTTGTCCGTGGGAGCCAGCGGCGACCCGTCGCGATCGTAAAAGTATCCGCTCTTGACTAAAATCGGCAGGCCCTGACGCGTCTGTTGGCCCAGTGCATAGGTCGCACGCTTCATAAAGTCGGCATCGATGACGGTCTCGTCGTCATCCAAAAACACAACCGCGTCGTGCCCCAGCACCGCAGCGCAGGCAAGACCCATGTTGCGGATGGCGCCGTAGCCGCGCAGGCTCACGCACTCGCCCGAGCCTTTGGGCGCAATCTGCGCCACGCGGTCGGCAACACGCGAAGCCTGAGTATTGGTAACGATGGTGACCTTAAGTGTGGGATGAGCATTAACGATTTCGTGCACGCGATGGGATACGTCGGCCGTGGCAGAAACCGGACAGACCACCAAGAGAATGATGCGCGGAATGTCGTGCACCTGTTCGAGCGAAGTCAGGCAGCGATCGAGTTCCGGGTTGGCGGCATTGAGCGACGTCGAGTGATCGTAGGTGCCGGGAGCGTTTGCTTGGGTATCATCGCCCGCCCAATATGTTGGGATCACAACCGTGGCGTTCATACCTTTACCCTCCTTGCAACACAAAAACGGGGCGCCGCCAAACACAGGCGACGCCCCGCGACCTAGCTGATTCCATCATACCCACTTGGGCTAAACATTGTTCGGAAGTCAGAATGATTTATGCGGCCACTTCCAAAAGAGTACTGCAGATAGGCACAATTGCTGTACTGAGCCCGGTTGCCTTACGCCGCCGCCTGAGCCATGCGGGACAGACGGACCAGCAGCACAAAGCCAACAACCAGCAGAACGCCAATAGAAAGGACGCCCAGCGACGGGTTGCCGGTCAGCGAGGTGACAACCGACACCAGGAAGGTGCCCATAACGCTTGCGTAACGGCCAAAGATATCGAAGAAGCCGTAGTACTCGTTGGACTTTTCCTTGGGGATGATGCGGCCAAAATAGCTGCGGCTCAGCGCCTGCACGCCACCCTGGAACAAGCCGACCAAAATAGCGAGCACCCAAAACTCAAAGGCGGTCTTTAAGAAAAACGCGGCAAAGAGCACGATGCCCATATAGGCGGCGACGGCCACCAAGATCATGTTGAGTGTGCCCACGCGACCGGCGAGCTTGCCGTAGATGATGGCGGACGGGAAGGCCACAAACTGCGTAACGAGCAGAGCCAGCACCAGTTGGGTCGAGTCGATGCCCAGAGCCGACCCGTAGCTGGTTGCCATGGAAATGACCGTGTGCACACCGTCGATGTAGAAGAAGAACGCGATCATGTAGACCAACACGGTCTTGTTGTGGGCGATCTCGCGCATGGTGTGTCCGACCTCGGAGAACACGCCGCCCACGATGTGGCCGATGGTGTCCTGGGGACCGCGCTCGCGACCGTACTTTTGCTTATAGGTGCGAATGAGTGGCAAGGTAAAGATGAGCCACCAGGCACCGGTGATGACAAACGACAGACGCGTTGCCAGCATGGTGGGGACGCCAAGAGCGGGGCCACCCATGATAAGCGCCAGACAGATGATGAACGGCACGGTGGAACCGATGTAGCCCCAGGCATAGCCCGAGCTGGACACGGCGTCCATGCGCTCGTCGGTGGTTATGTCGGGCAGCATGGCGTCGTAGAACGTCATGGAAGAGTTAAGGCCGATGGTACACAGCACGTACACGGTCAAAAATGCCATGGCGGACATGGGGATAGCCTGCGCCAGGCAAAGAACCAGGCCCGTGAGGAAGAAGCCCAAGAAGAACTTGATCTTGTTGCCGGCGTAATCGGCAAGCGCGCCCAGAATGGGCATGAGCATGGCAATGACCAGCGAGGCAATCGTCTGCGCGTTGCCCCAGGCGACCACCAGGTCTGCCGAGGAAGCACCGGTATTGATGGCGTTAAAGTAGATGGGCACCACCGAGGTATTGAGCAGCACGAGGGCCGAGTTGCCCACATCGTACATAACCCAGTTACGCTCGAGCTTGGTGTATTTCATGGACAGGGCCCCTTCGTATTCGCCCGATATGCAGTTAGTTCATCGTACCCCAATTGTCCAGAAGCGCCGGTAAGGATTCGGCAAAGGGGCACGCACGAGCCCTACTCCTCGCGGTCGAACTCTTCGTCGGCGCCGAGCACGCGACCGCTGTAATTGACGTGGTTGGTCACGGCTTCCATATCGCCGGTCTCGATAAAGCGGGCGACGGTGAGCTCGTAATCGAGCAGTGCGCGGTCAAAGACCTCGGGGAAGCTCTCAGTCGAGACTTCATCGGTAAAGGGGCTCTTCCATGCCAAGTGGCCCAGGTTGCCGGTACGCTCGGGCAACTCGGTCGTCACGCGGTGCGCAAGGCCGTCGAGTAGCGAATAATCGTGCACCAAGCCCTCGAGCAGGGCAATCGCGCGCGTCTTGGCCGAACCGGCCGGCTCGATAGTGCGGTAGAGCAGCTGCATGTCGGCTACGGCGCCGCCGTACTCTCCCACCGGGATATCGATGCCGTACACGCGTCCAGCAACATAGCTCATCAGCACACCGGCAACGCGATTGATGCGGTCGGTAGTGACGATCTCGCCCGCCGGCGGATAATCCTCGACCGTAGCCCCATCGCGCTTGAGCTGCAGCATCAGCACGTCCAGGTCGCTTTCGAGCACGGCATGAACTTGACTGCCCGAAGCCTCGAGCTCGGGATCGGACTCGACAATGCCAAACTGCTGCTCGTAGACAAAGGGATGGGCATTGCGATCGAGCACATAGTGCGACAACAGGCCCAGCGCAAAGGCGCGACCCAGATTGGCATCGCGCGGCTGCAGGTACGACACGCCGTCGCGCAGGCACGAGAACTGGCGCGACATGCGCGAGCGGTGCATGACCTGAGCAAGCGACATGCAGTCGGAAATGCGCGGCGTGAGCATGTGAAAGAAGAACGGGTCGGGACCTTGGTTTCCCAGGATAAAGGCGATGCGCTCCTCGTCGGACGTGATAACGCCCTGCGGAAGATGGTCGATGCTTTCCTCGCCAAACAGATGATGCGTAATGAGCGCGGGCATAATAATCCTTTCGATTTCATTCGATGCAATCCATTATGCCCACCGCACAGTCATGCCAAACCTGTAACGGCAAACGATGGCACACCGACCCCTACGCAAGCCCCAAGTGCGATTTGACCTCGGCAGCGCGACGGCGGGACACGGGCACCGTCGAGGTTACGCGATCGAGCCTGAGCTCCATCAGGCCCGTGGAGCCGATCTCGACATTGTGCACGTCTTCCAAATTAACCAGATAGCTGCGGTGGACACGGATAAAGCCCTCGGAGGCCAGGCGCCGCTCGAGCGAGGAAATCGACTCATTGATCAGGTATGTCCCCTCGGCGCAGACGGCGTTGCAAAAATCGGCGCGCGCCTCAAAGTAGCAGACATCCGCCACGGGAATGAACACCTTTTTGCCCCCGCGATCCACCGTCAGGCGCAAAGGCTGGCGCGGAGCATGGACGACACGGCGAGCGCCCAGGGCAGTCTCGATCTTGTCGAGCGCCTTTGACAAGCGGGCATCCTCGACCGGCTTGACGATGTAATCGACAGCATCGAGGTTATAGGCATCGGCCGCATACTCGGCAAATGCCGTCACAAACACCACAACCGGCGGCGTCTTTAGGTTCTGCAGCGTCTCGGCAAGCTCAATTCCCGAGCGACCGGGCATGGTAATGTCTAAAAACAGCACGTCGGGCTTGTTCGACAGAATCGACTCCACGGCTTCGGTGACATTGCCCGCCTCGGCAATCTGACCCACACGCGCATCCTTTTCCAACAGATAGCGTAGCTCAGCCCTAATGGGAGGCTCGTCATCAACCACCAAGATGTTCCAGCCTTCGGACATATGTGCTTCCCCTCTTTTTCTCTCAATCCAACCGCGTGCTACGCCGTCAACGGCGCCGGCTCATGCGGCTCGCCGTTCAGCTCGACGATGACCTGCGTGCCAACGCCCTCCTGGGACTTCACGCGCATGCCAGAATCTTCTCCGTAAAAGAAATGGATGCGCTGAAGCACGTTGAAGAGCGCCAGGCCGCAACCTCGCTTGACGGAACCGTCGGCGGTAATGCTCTCGGGCTCCTCTCGGCGATGCTGCTCAAACAGATGCGCGCAGACTTCTTCGCTCATCCCGATGCCGTCATCTTCGACGATGATCTCCAAGCCGTCATCGGTCTCGAAAGCCCTAACACGAATAGAAAGCGGCTCGGTCTCGCGCTGCGCATGCTTGATGCAGTTTTCGAGCAGCGGCTGCAAGATAAACGGCGGTACCAGGCTGTCGCGCACCTCAAAGTCGATGTCGACCGAAACGCGCAAACGGCCGTCGCCATACCGGGCCTGCATAAGATTGATATAACGAGTGCCCTGTTCCACCTCGTGCTCGAGCGTGGTGAGCGTATCGGAATCAGAAAGCGTCTGACGATAGTAGTTGGAAAAGTCGATCAGCAGCGATCGCGCCTTGTCGGGCTCGGTTCGAACGAGCGACACGATCGTGCTAATGGTATTGAATAGAAAATGCGGATCGACCTGCGACTGCAGGGCGCGAAGCTCAACGCGGGCTGTGAGCTCGTCCTGGCGCTCGAGCTCAAAGCTGGCGAGCTGCGTGGAAATTAGGTCGGCAAAACCCGAGGCAAGGGCCGTCTGGCGCATATCGATGCTGCTCAGGCGAGGGTAATACAGCTCGAGTGTGCCCACGCAATGCCCGCGCACGGTAAGCGGCGCGACGATGCCGGCGCGCAGGCGGGGAAAATAGCCGCCCGTCTCATTGGAGGTGTCGCGCGAAAACACGCTCTGCTCGCCCGTCTCAATCACACTGAGCGTGGTCTTGAGCACGACCGGGGTGCCGGCGGGGCACTTTGCCGAGTCCTCGCCCCAGCTTGCCAACACCTGTTTGCCATCGGTAAAGCAGATGGCAGAGGCGATGGTCTCGGACAGGATAATTTTAGAGGCGCCCAGGGCCGCTTCGGGCGTAAGGCCGCGCGACGTGTAGGCGAATATTTTTGATGCGATGGCAAGCGTACGGTCGGTTGCGCTCGATGTGAGGTCGTCGGGGACCACAAAGACATACGAGAAAAAGAAGCACAGCATGACCATGCCGGCAATAACGACAACGCCCGGAACGGGATTGGGGTTATCGGTTAAATCCCAGATAAGCAGCAGGATAAGCGCCGGAACGACAACGCCGAGCAGGATGGCCTGGACCACATGCTGGGCCGTACGAAAGACCTTGGTAGAGTTGTAGCTCTTGCCCAGAATCAGCCTGTTTAAATCCACCGTCATCCCCTTTTATCTATCGCACCCATAGCAATAAAGAGGGCCGCAAGCGACCCTCTCCATTGCATTATGCAATCAAATACTGTGTTTTACATCCAGTCGTCGATGAACGGTAGTTTAGGCGCTGTATTTGTTGGCCTCGCCAAAGGTGCCAGCCTCGACGATCCAGCCGTCCTTCATGATGACGTCCATGTTGTCGGTGTTGAGCACGTGGATGTCGGCGGCGACGTCACCGTTGACGACCAGCAGGTCGGCGCACTTGCCGGCCTCGATGGAACCGGTCTCGTCCTCGATGTGGCACATCTTGGCACCGTTGAGGGTGGCACAGGTGATGGTCTCGACCGGGGTGAAGCCGATCTTGTCGACGAACTCGTACATCTCCTCGATGGAGCAGGTGCCGTACGGGGTGACGAAGGAGAAGGAGTCGGAGCCGATCGTCATGACGACGCCGCGCTTCTTGGCCTCGCGCAGGCAGTCGTAGTTGCGCTGCAGCTCCTTCTCGACCAGGGTGCCCTCGTACTTGTCGTGCAGCTCGGGGACGTAGACGGGCGGATAGGTGGCGTACCAGGTGGGCAGGAAGGCGATCGTCGGGGTGAAGAAGGTGCCCTGCTCGGCCATGAGGTCCATGGTACGCTCATCGATATCGAAGCCGTGAATCAGCTGCTCGCAGCCAAAGCGAACGGAATCGTAGGCAGCGGCGTGGTTGTTGTAGCAGTGGCTCCACACGGGGATGCCGACCATCTTGGCCTCTTCGACCACGGCCTGAATCTCCTCGGAGCAGTAGTGCTGGTCGCGGCCGGAGTCCCAGCGCCAGATGCCGCCACCGGTAGCCCAGATCTTGATGGCATCGGGGTTCTCGCGCAGGCGACGACGGACGGCCTTGCGCAGATCCCAAGGACCGTCGACCTGATCGCCCCAGGGGTGCGATTCCTTGTTGAGCTCCTGGCTGCAGTGGTGGGAGTCGCCGTGGCCGGCAACGCGGCAGAAGCCAAGGCCGGTGGCCAGAACGCGCGGGCCCTTGAAGACGCCCTTGTCGATGCAGTCACGGATCTGGATACCAAAGCGGCCGATCTCGCAGACGGTGGTGAGGCCATGGGTGAGGCAGTCGTAGGCCTGCTTGACGGCGACGGCCTGCTTCTCGAGGAGCGGCTGCATGACCCAATCGGTGTCATCGTCGGTCAGGTTGCCCGAGAAGTGCAGGTGAGTGTCGATCAGGCCGGGAAGGACGGTCTTGCCGGCGGCGTCGATGACCTCAACGCCCTCGGGAAGGTCCTGCATAGCGCCGGCGTACTCGATCTTGCCGTTGTCGTCGACGAGAACGAGGGAGTTCTCGACCGGCTCGGCACCGGTACCGTCGATGAGCTTGCCGCCAACGATTGCATACTTAGTGGACATGGTTCCTCCTTATGGATCCATATAGTGGGCGAGGCCGTGTTGGGTTAAGGCCTCACAAAGCTACCCAAGTGGTGCCGGGTTCGGTGCGCGGGAGAGAGGATTCCGCGCACCCGATCCGCCCCGGCTAGGCGTTACTTTTTGCGGGAATTGGTGAAAGCCATGAGGGCCAGGCCAATAGCCAACCAACCGATCACGATGCTCCACTCCACCATGTTGAGGGAGGCGGGAGAGAACGGAATCACGAGCAGGCCGATGATGATGGCGCAGGCAGCGATAGCGAGGCCGATGCCAAACTTGCCGCCGGGCACCTCGTAGGGACGAGGCAGGTCGGGCTCGGTGAAGCGCATGCGCAGGCAGGCGAGGGCGACCATACCGCAGGAGAAGATGAAGGCGAGAGCCGACACGTTGGTCAGAGGGATGAGCATGTTCTTGCCCAGGAACGGACCGATGACGGTGATGACGCCCAGAACGACGCAGGCGAGCTTGGGAGCGCCGGACTTGGGGTCGACCTCGGCGAACTTCTCGGGCAGCTGGCCCTTGCGGCCCATGGCAAGCATGATGCGGCTCGTGGCGCCGTAGAAGGAGTTCATCGGGCCCATGGGTCCAAGCGTGGCGATGACGAGCATGGCCAGGTACAGAAGCATGTTGATGCCCTTGAGGCAGGCGAGCGCGGGAACCGGGCTCTTAACGAACTCATGCCAGTCGAGGATGGTGCCGAACGAGTAGATGCAGACCATGTAGAAGCCGCCAGCGGCCAGCAGAGCCAGGGAGATGATCTTGCCGAACTTGTTCCAGTTGAGGCCCTCGGCTGCTTCCTCAGCCTGCTGAGGAATGGTGTCGAAACCGGCGTAGAAGAACGGGGTCAGAACCAGGACCGACACGATGCCGGCGAACAGGCTGGTGCCCTCGGTAGCGGCCTTACCGCCGCCAGCGCCGGTGACCTGGGAGAACACGGGCATGGCGTTGTCCGGCGAGCCGGTGAACAGCGAGACGCCCATGGCGAGCAGCATGCCGCAGAGCAGAGCCTTGGTCAGGAAGGCCTGGAGCTTGGCGGCCGAGCTGGCACCGCGGAAGTTGAGGAAGATGACGTAGGCTGCGAAGCCGAGCGCGATCAGCGTCGGGAACAGGTAAACGTCGGCGCCCAGGATGGTGTAGAGCTTAACGGCGCGCAGCCACTCAAGACCGGGCAGGCTGCCGAACATCTCGGACACGAGGGTCGAAATGGCGATGGCCTCCCACGGGCACAGGATGCCGTTGCCCAGGGCCAAAAGCCAACCGGTGATGTAGCTCAGCGTACGGCCAAAGCTACGGTCGACATACTCGACGATGCCGCCCGAGATGGGGATAGCAGCCGTGAGCTCACCGAAAACAGCTCCGACGGGCACGAGGAAGATTGCACCCAAGAGGAATGCGATCATAGCGGGAACGGGACCGCCGCCCACGACCATCCAGTCGCCGACCTGCAGAACCCAACCGGTACCGATAATGGCACCGAAACCGATGGTGAAGAAGTTCCAGAGCGAAAGCGTTTTCTTCATGCCGCCGTTATCCTCGACTGCAACTTCTGCGTTCTTGTCCGCCATTGTTCCCCTCCTTTCCTTTTTGACGCCCCTTGACGTCACCCCTTGCGCGGTCTGTTTTGCCGCGCTCTTTTATTTCGTGGCTTTAAGATACGGCCTTGGCGCAGCAGCTCCGCTTGTAGCTCGACCGAAGGCAGAACTGCAAAACGAGCGGCGCCGTTTTTGGGACGAACGGCACGGTTTGCCGCTCATTGTTGCCGCCCGTCCGACGGGCGTACGCTCATCGGACGCATATAGAGATATTTTTGAGGCCGTGTGTTTTGCGCCTTTCATACCGTTTACCGAGCTTTTGACGCACAGGCCCATTTGTTGCACATCTTTTTTGTAGGATAGACAGGTTATACATGAGACAAGGCGGTACGAATGGCATACGGATACAACGACGGTGATCAACGGCGACAAAGCGTTCGCCTTGCTGGCCGTACCACGCCTACGCCCAGAAGTGCCACGAGCAGCAATCCGCAACGCCTCCAAGAGCAACCCAGGCCTTCGTCTCGGCAGCAGGCAAGCAGAACACGGCAGAGTGGCCGTCCGAGCACGGGCACAAGCGCGCAGCAAGATAGCCGCTTGGGCGCACGCACTCGACAGCGTCAGGCCGAGGTTCCGCAACTGCGCCGCAACGGCGCACGTCACCCCGGCATCCATATCAACCGCTTCTTTTCGCATCCCCAAGGCGGACGCGACGGCAAGCCCTACCGCTCGACATCGCACGTGAATGCCCCGGCCCTGCCGGCTCGTCGACTCCGCCTCGCACTGTGCTCTATCCTCACCTGTCTGGTCTTTGTGCTTATGAGCTCCTGTATGTCCCACGGCTCGGCCGGTCTCGAGCCCACCGTCGAGGACAAGCTGCTCAAGGCCCCCGTCGCACCCGGCTATTCGTTTGCGTTTTCGACCCCGCGCTCGCAATGGCAAGCCGGCACGATGCCCCATATGTATCAGATCGACCCTGCGTGGTCGGAGCTGCCTTACGCCGGCGGCACCATCCGCCAAAATGCCTGCGGGCCTACGTGTCTCACCATGGTCTATATCTTTAAGACGGGACACACCGATATGACCCCCGTCGATATGTGCGCGCTTTCCGAGGCGGGCAATTACGCCCCCACCGGTGCAACCGAATGGTCGTTTATGACGAGCGGCGCGTGGCAGTTGGGACTTAACGGAACGGAGCTCCATAACGATCGCGACTCGATGACTCAGGCGCTGCGTTCGGGAGCGCCCGTCATCGCCGCCGTTCGGCCGGGCACCTTTACCAGCGTTGGACACTACATTGTGCTTTACGGTATTGACGACGCCGACCAGATTGGAGTCTTCGATCCCAACTCGGCCAGCCGCAGCGCCCGCCGCTGGGGCGCCGTAGAGGTCCTTAACGAAGTCGAAGCCATGTGGGCCTACTACTAGTCATTGGGGACAGACTTAAATGAGTAGCCCCAGGCTGCCAGGAACTGCCGACACGGAAAGCGCATCCCATTTTGGAGCTCAATAGCGGGATGCACTTTCCGTTAGCGGCCCGTTTGGGAAACTACGTTCCACTTTCCGGCAACATTCCGGGATGCATTTTCCGGTTGAGGCCCTCAAGGGAAACTATGTCCCATGTTGGACGCTCATTCTGGGATGCGCTTTCCGCAGTTGATTGATGCGGGCTTTAAGGACTGTTCCAAGCTGCCAGCAGAAAAGGAACGTCCCCAAGTGCCGGGTTTCCGCAGTCATTGGGGACAGACTTAAATGACTAGTCTTTTAAGAACGTCCCCAATGACTACCCACAGAATGAGGGTCTCATCGGGGACTAGGTAAATAGCAAAAGCCCCCGCGGCCGAAACGGGCCGCGGGGGCAGCAGGCTTGCAAGGGTTAACTCAAGTCCTCGCCATTTGATGCAATGACCTTTTGATACCAGCAGAAGCTGTCCTTTCGGTAGCGATCGAACGTGCCTTTGCCCGTATCATCGGCATCGACATAAACAAAGCCATAGCGCTTCTTCATCTGCCCCGTCGAGGCCGATACCAGATCGATACAGCCCCACGGCGTGTATCCCATCAGGTCAACACCGTCCTCGACAATTGCATCGCGTAGCGCAAGAATATGCCTGCGCAGGTAATCAATATGATACGCATCGTGGACTTTGCCGTCTTCCAGCGCATCGAGTCCGCCCACACCATTCTCAGCGATAAAGAGCGGAAGATGGTAACGATCGTGGTAGCCGGCAAGCGTCACGCGCAAACCCAGCGCATCGATCTGCCATTTCCAGGCAGTCTCTTTATCCTTGAGGTACGGATTGCGCAGCGTCGGGAACACGTTGCCCTCCGCCTTCTCAGCGATCACCTGGTCATCGGCGCACACCAAGCGCGAGCAATAGTACGAGAACGAGATGAAGTCGACGGTATGCTCGGCCAGATACTCCGTATCGCCCGGCTTAAAGGGCACGTGAACACCCTCTTTCTCGAGCGCACGCAGCTTCCAAGTAGGATAGGCGCCCGCAGCCATCACGTCAGTGTAGAAGTAGCGGCCGCGGTCCTCCTCATACGCAAGCCATACGTCCTCGGGCGCACAACGGTACGGATAGGTCGCACCGGCAGCGATCATGCAACCCACCTTGTTTGCGGGATCGATCTTGTGCAGGATCTCGACAGCGCGAGCGCTCGCCATAAACATATGGTGCGAAAACGCCGCGGTCACGGCTGCACGGTCACGCTCATCCTCGAGCGTGACGCCCGCGTTGAGATAGGACAGCGCCACGCTGTTGATCTCGTTGAAGGTGAGCCAATAACGCACGAGGCCCTGGTACGCACGTCCGACGGTCTCGACGTAGTGCGCATACCGCTCGATCATCTCTCGGCTTTGCCATCCACCATAACGCTCGACCAGAGCCAACGGATAGTCGTAGTGCGACAGCGTCACGAGCGGCTCGATTCCGTGCTCGCGCAGCGCCTCGAATACCTGACGGTAAAACTCCAAGCCCTCACCGTTGGGCTCGGCCTCCATCCCTGTGGGAAAAATACGGCTCCAACAAATTGAAAGACGCAGGCACTTAAAGCCCATCTCGGCAAAGAGCTCGACGTCCTCGCGCCAATGATGGAAGAAGTCGTTGCCCCAACGGCATGGATACAGCCTGTCCGGATCATCCACGGGTTTTTGCCTGCCAAACATCACATCCCAGCGGTCGGGACCCTGTGGAATCAGGTCGGAGTGCGACATACCGCGGCCGCCCTCGTTCCAGCCCCCTTCGGCCTGGTTGGCAGCGAGCGCGCCGCCCCACAAAAAGCCCTCGGGCATACCGGCAGCAGACATTCTGTCAAAGTAACCCATGCTACTCAGTATCCTTGGCAGAAGCTGCCGCGGCGTTCTCCTGCTCCTGTGCCAGGAGCTGGTTGTCGTACACCTTAAAGAACGGGTACCAGACCACAGCCATGACCACGATCAAAACGATCGTAAATACCCAGATGCGCGGGTCGAGGCACTGGATAAAGCCCTGAACGAAGATGGGGAACGTGCCGCTCACCAAGATGTAGAAGTTAGAGACAAGACCCAGTGAGATTGCACCCCAATACAGCAGGGCCGAAATCATACCGCCCAGCACAAACGGAATCATGAGGATCGGGTTGAAGATGATGGGTGCGCCAAAGATCGCGGGCTCGGAGATACGGAAGAAGCTCGGCACGATCGATGCCTTGCCAAATGCCTTGAGCTGCTGCGACTTTGCCCTAAACGCGCAGAGCGCCACAAAAGAGAACGTATTGCCCGTGCCGCCGATGAGGTTGATGACCATCGACATGAGTACCGGGTGGAACTCAAGCGGCTGCCCAGCAGCGTAGAGTGAGGCGTTGGCAGCAAAGGCGGCAAGCGTGACCGGGGCGGTGATGGGCATCACGATCATGTTGCCGTGGACGCCAAAGCACCAAAACAGCAGCGTCATGAAGCAGATAAGCAGTGCGCCGGGCACAGAGTCAACTGCGACGGAAAGCGGGGCAGCGAGCAGCTTCTCGATAACCGAGGGGATGGACAGCGTGGGATCGATCATCTGGATCAGCAGGTTGCCACCAAAGAAGATGAGGATGTTGGCGAGCATAGGCACGATGGCGCCAAAGGTTTCGGACAAAAACGGCGGCACGCCATCGGGCATCTTGATGGTGATGCCCTTGGTCTGGCAGAAGCGCGTGACCTCGACGGAGACCAGGGCAACGATGATGGCGGTAAACAGGCCCTGCGCACCCAGATAGGTGCAGGGGACCGCCTGGAGCACGGACTCATCAGCAAGCTGGTAGTAGGACGACGGCGCCGCGGCGATCAGGAACATCACCAGCGAGGTCATACCGGCGTTAAGCTTGGGCATCTTGTAGGTGCCCGCCAGGTTATAGGCGATTGCGAACGTCACGATCACCGACAGTATGCCCATCGTCATGTTGAACGGGATGAGCAGCGTGAGCTTATTGGCCGTGGCAAAATCGAGCCAAGGGCCAAAGACGGACCAGAACCCGCCCTGCGCCACCAGGTCGGCCGTGACCGGCGGGTTGGCGATGATCATAAAGACGGCAGAGACCAAGATGAAGCTGATCGCGCTCATAAAGCCCTTTTGCATGGAGGCAAAGTGGCGCTCGGTGCCGCAGAAATTGGCAATAGGGGTCAGTTTTTCCTGAAGCAGGGTCATGAACTTTTCCATGGTCGCCTCCTAGCCCAACAGCGACTGGGCGAGTGCCAGCACGTTGGCGGCGTTGCCCATGCCGTAGTCCTGTGCGGGGATGACCGCGGTCGGCTTACCGCTCCCCTGCTTGACGGTGTTGAGCTGGTAGGACACCTGCGGCCCCAAGAGCAGCACGTCATAATCGGCGCAGGTCTCCTGATACTCGCCGATACCCACCGCATCGATATCGAGCTCGATGCCGTTTTGCTCCGCGTATTTCTCGAGTTTCTTCATCAGAATGCTTGTAGACAGGCCAGCTGCGCAAACAAGAAGGATCTTCATAAGGGATTCCCTTCGCATTGATTGGTTGGATAGTCGCCGCACGCCGTTAGGCGTTCTTGGCTGCAGTGCGCTCATACAGGCAGATCAGCTCCTGCACGAGCTCCTGAGCAAGCATGGAGCACATGAGGTGGTCCTGAGCATGGACCAGCAACACATCCACCGACAGATGCTCGCCCGCCGCCTCGGTCGAAAGCAGCTGCGTTTGGATGTGGTGAGCCTTGATTCCCACATCCTTTGACTGCTTCATGAGTTTGGCGGCAGCGTCAAAATCCCCCGCCTTTGCCTTTTCAAGGGCTTCGAAGGCAAGGCTGCGCGCCTCTCCCGCTGCAGCGACCAGCTGAAACGAAACCATCTCGGTTCCCTGATCGTCCATAACGGTCTCCTCTCCCGTGATGTTTGGTTTGTACTTGAATATTCGAAACGCCTATCTCCCACCCGCAATCCTCGAGGTTTATTGCAGGCAGGCAGGGTTTTCGACAAAAGAAGCCTTAAGCCGTATGCGCTTGCACAAGCGCCATCAGCTCATGCCAGGACCGGCGCTCGCGTAAGCGCTCGACCCCCTGGCGGTCCATAAAGATCTCAGCGAGCAGCGAGCTCAAGATCCGCGTCTCATCGCCGCCCGACCGGGCAAACGACACCATAAAGACGATATCGACCTCATGGCCGTATTCGTCCCAAAGAATGGGATGTTCGAGCAGGCCCACGGTAACAAAGGCCTCGGCGCTCAAAGGATGCATCCCATGGGGCATGGCCACCCCATTGCCAAACGAGGTGGCACTCGCGCTCTCGCGCTCGGCAACCTCTTGGGCAAACTGGGCATCGACACGGCCGCTCTCGACGGCGCGCTCGGAGAGATATCGGAGAACGGCCTGCTTCGACGACGCCTCAACGCGGTTGAAGAACAGGGCACGGCTAAAGAAAGCGCTCAGGGAGTCCGATTGCGCAGCGTCATCACTCAGCACCTTGCGGATAGCGTTGACATCGCTCGTCTCCAAGAAGAAATCGGCCTCGCGGACGGGCACAGGCAACTTGACGTTGAGCGGCACCGTTGTGAACACGTAGTCGATGTGCGAAAAGTCGAGCGTTCCCACGCGGGCGACGTCGCATGTCTCAATCGACTCGATATACATACCAAACTGCTTGCGGTACTGGTGCTCGAGCATACGGGCGCTTCCCGCTCCCGAGGCGCACACGATCAGGATGCGTTTGCGACGCGGCTGGTCGGCTTGCTGCTCGAGGGCCAGGGCAAATGCCATGGCGATGTAGCCGAGCTCCTTATCAGAGGGCTGGCTGCCAAAATGACGCTCGAGTACCTGCGAGGTGCCGGCCGCCATCGAATAGGCCAACGGAAACCTCGTCTTGATATCGGGCAGCATGGGGTTATCCATATGCATGTGATATTCAAGGCGATAACCCAGAGGGCCAATATGCCGAGCAAGGTTCATGCGAAGTTCAAGATCGCTGCTAAAGTCAAACCTAAACTCATCGTTGACCGCACATACCATCTCGGAAGCGATCTCCCACATCTCGTCCGAGATAACGGCCGAGCCCTTCTCGGGCACGCCCGTGCCCCTGCCGAGCAAATGGATTGCGATAAAGGCAACCTCTTCTCGGGGCATGCTCACGCCCAGGGCATCCTTGATGTTTGCGGCAATCTGGAAAGCCGCAGCGTATTCGCGCGTTCCCTCCAGCTTTAAAACGTCCGATTCTGCAGCCGGGACATAGCAGCCCTGCTCGATGCGGCCAAGAGCGATGTAAAGATGCATGATGAGATTGCGGGATGCCAGCGAGCTCACCGTGACGGGCGAGGCAGTCAGGGCATCGTCCACACATGCGGCGATGGCCCGCAGGCGCTCGGCGAGCTCTGCATCGTCGGTGTCGGGCAACACGGGCCTCACCAGTGAGGCCAGACACAGGCGCCGTTGCGACTCCCCACCCGCAACGCGGATTCCGTAGCGAGGGCGCTTTTCGAGCATCAAGTCAAATTGGGCGAGTTTCTGCTCTACCAGACGCATGTCATTGGACAGAGTTCGCGCCGAAACGTAGAGTAAATCCGCATACTCCTCAATCGTCACCCACTGGGACCGCATGAGAAGGTCGTTAAGAAGGAAGGACACACGGCCGTCGCGCGTATCAGGAATGCCCGGATGGGCCAGAGCCGCACCGTCTAGCAAGCGAGCAAGCTCATCTGCATGTGCAACATCGATACGATATTGCCCTTTGCTGCCAACGATGCGTGCAACCCCCGCAAGCTTGTCGTTTGCGCGATGGATATAGTTTCTCACGGCGCGCTCGCTTACCTCGAGACGCTTGGCAAGCACCGCGACAGTGACAGGCTGATCGTCCTCGATCATATTTACAAGCTGCTTAACGCGAGCATCCATGTCCTCCTCCTTTCCCTGCGTCTAGTCTAACGCGGTAAAGAATGACACTCCACGTCGCGCTCGTTCCGCCAACGCGGAACAGGTTGCGGGGAGTCCAGCTGAACTTATAGGGAGCACGGAGAGAGGGCCCGAAAGCAATGCGTCGGTGTGAGATGCGCTTTCCGCAGTCATTGGGGACAGATTTAAATTAGTAGTCATTGAGGACGTTCTTGTTTGACTAGTCGTTTAAGAACGTCCCCAATGACTAGCCTTTAGGGACTGTCCCAAGCTGCCGGCAGGAAAGGAACGTCCCCAAGTGCCGGGTTGAAACAAAAGCCCCGCAGTCGGAGCGGACTGCGGGGCTCATGAAGAGAGGCTAGTTTGTGGGCGCCTTGCCTGGCGCCCACGAGAGAGGCAATGGAGCAGAGGCTACTCGTGGATGCGGGTACCGGAGAGGCCGGCCATGGTCTCGGCGGCCTTGTCCAGGGCGCCGATGATGCAGGTGCGGCCCTTGCGGGAACGGGCGAACTTGATGGCGGCGCGGACCTTGGGCTCCATGGAACCCTTGCCGAACTGGCCCTCGTCGGCCAGGCGCTCGGCCTCGTCGGCGGTGATGTCCTCGAGCTCCTCCTGGTTGGGCTTACCAAAGTTGATGGCGACATGCTCAACGGCGGTCAGCAGGAACAGAACGTCAGCGTCGCAGTCCTCGGCCAGCAGCTCGCCGCCCAGGTCCTTGTCGATGACGGCGGGGACGCCCTTGTAGCAGCCCTTGTTCTCGTAGTCGCGGACGACGGGGATGCCGCCGCCACCGCAGGCGATGACGATGAACTCGTTGTCGAGCAGGTTGAGGATGGAGTCAGCCTCGACGATCTTCTTGGGATCGGGGGAAGCGACGACGCGACGCCAGCCGCGACCGGAATCCTCGACGAAAACCTTGGAAGGATCCTCGGCCATGAACTCCTTGGCCTGCTCCTCGGTGTAGAAGGGGCCAATCGGCTTGGTCGGGTTCTTGAACGCGGGATCGTCCGGGTCGCACTCGATCTGGGTGACGACGGTTGCGGCGTGCCAACGCTTATAGCGCTTGTGCATCTCGCGGCCAATGCCCTGCTGCAGGTGATAGCCGATGTAGCCCTGGGACATGGCGCCGCACTCGGGCAGCGGCATCTCGGGGGTGCCGATGGCGTCGTGGGCGGCGGCGAAGGCGTTCTGGATCATGCCGACCTGCGGACCGTTGCCGT
The DNA here is from genome assembly GCA_934675795.1 of uncultured Collinsella sp. Classification (GTDB taxonomy): domain Bacteria; phylum Actinomycetota; class Coriobacteriia; order Coriobacteriales; family Coriobacteriaceae; genus Collinsella. The sequence goes on along the minus strand of CAKURW010000017.1, from coordinate 14,502 downwards.
GGGTGATGATAATCTCGTTGCCCTGCTCGATCAGGCCGAGGAGAGCGTGAGCGGTGTTGCTCACGGCCTCGATCTGCTCAACGGGGTTGTTGCCGAGGGCATTGCCGCCAAGGGCGACGACGATACGATCGGGCTTGCCAAGAGGCTTAGACATTGCTGGAATCCTTTCTGTAAAAGGCCTACAACCCATTAATAACCCGCGCCCGTGCAATACGCGAGTTTATTAAGGTTTATATTCTCTTTATCGCTCATTTTATTCATTTTGAAAATAGTTGAACGGTGAACGGTCGTTTTTATCCGCTCAGCGTACAGAACCCCATCTCAAGCATATCTACGTCATTTACGTGCAACTTTATTTTAATAGAGCAGGGATTAGACCAGATTATACAGACTGTATCTTTGCTAAACACAAAACAGACAGCGCAAAGTCTTACTCGCACTATACGAGATTCTATGCACTTATTGGACGAGTATGCAGCCCTGCAATAACATGGCGTTTTTCATCCAACTTAAGGAATAGACGAGCGCCCATACCGCGCGTCGGCCGGCAGCCGGCGAGCCGTCTCGTCGATTGCCGCTTCCAGAAAATCAAAAACTGATATTGCGCGCGCAATTGCTGCATGGTACTTTAGCGAAGAACAGCGCGGGCTGGGGCGACAGAGATCTGTCGTGAAGTTTGAGTTCGGCGACCCCGCTGCTGTCTTCTCCTTATCCGCCAGCGAACCCCTTGAGCGACGGATTGAGGAGGTCCTTACTATGACAAAAATGCTCAAGATCACGCTGAATGGCGAGACGTTTCTCGCCGACATGCTCTGGGACAAGGCTCCCGAGGCATGCAAGCTGTTCGAATCATCCTGTCCAGTCGAGTCACGTATCTTTTCGGCCAAGATCTGCGATGCCGAGGTAACCTATCCTGTCTCGGGCCCCATCGCCAATTACGAGCACATCGAGAACCCCGTCTTTCACGAGCCAGCGGGCGCCGTGAGCTGGTATGGCGGATGGTCGTCAATCTGCATCTTCTTTGACGTGTGCGAGCCCTTTGGCACCTGCAACATGTTCGCCCGCATCTGCGAAGCCGACCGCGAGCGTTTTGCCGCCGCCTGCCGCAATGTCTGGGACAACCAGGGCATGTACATTAAAAACGAAATCGTCGAGATCGAAACGGAGGCCTAAAGATGATGGATATCAACAATCTGCTCACGCTCGACCTTGCCGAGTACACCACTGCACTTGAGGCCCTCGCCGATCAAATGATGCTCGAGGAACCGCGTGACATCGACTACATGCGCCGCCGCAAACTCGACACCGGCCGCGAATTCGCCGTCTGGAACTTCACCGTCGGTTACTGCATGAACGCCGCCGACGCCCTCTCCCTCCTGCGAGCCCAGGCCAACGAAAACGCCAACGACGGCACCGCCGACCTCGCAACGATCAAAAACAGTGCCGCACGCCTGTGCGACTGGTTCTCGGGCGCCTTCGACGTCACCGGCAAAATGGATGACACGACGGCAATCCTCGCCCACAGCCGCGACCTCTACGCCCAGGTTGAGACTCACGAACAGTTCGCGGCCCTCACCCGCGCCACCGAGCGCTATCTGGTCCAGCTCCAATTTTGGGTCGACCGCCAGATTCCCTGGCCGGCTATTAGCGACCTCGTCCACGGCTACCGCCTACGCACGGAGTCCGGCGAGACAAGGTAACCAAGCAAGCAGCACCGACAACACCCCACCATCGGGATCCAAAGTAAGAATCAGAGGGCTGGAGACGCACCCAACAGCGTCCCCAGCCCCTTCGCAAAGTAGAGCACTGTTTCAGTGGCTTTGAGGCCTATTCGAACCTTTGCTATCTCCCAATTTTTGTATATTTTCGACATTATTATCTGCCAATTTTTGTATGATTTTAGGCGATTCTATCTGTCAATTTTTGTCATTTGGAGGTTTAATGCTACGCCGTAAGGTCACTGATAAGCTTTTGAGCTGGAAGAATAACTCCAATAAGGCATTACTCGTTACTGGTGCGCGTCAGATTGGCAAGAGCTATGCGATTCGCGCGTTTGGAAAAAGCAACTACGCGTCGTATTTTGAGGTCAATTTACTACTCGATGTCGAAGCAAGGAATGCACTTGTTGGCGCAAAGAACTCCGTTGACTTTATCAACCGCGTAGCCCTTCTTGCGGATGCGCCGCTTGTTGAGGGCGATACGCTTGTCTTTGTCGATGAGATTCAGGAGTATCCGCAGATCGTTACACTCATGAAGGCGTTGGTCGAGGATGGGCGCTTTAGCTATGTCTTCTCGGGGTCTATGCTTGGGACTGAGTTTAAGGGGATCTCTTCTTTTCCGGTGGGGTATGTAGAGCACATTGTTATGCGCCCGATGGATTTTGAAGAGTTTTGTTGGGCAAACAGCGTCAGCGAGAATGTGCTTGCAGGCATTCGCAGCTGCCTTGTCGAGAAACGTCCTGTCGAAAACTATATTCATGAGGCGATGCTCAAGAACTATAGAGCTTATATCGTTTGCGGCGGTATGCCGGAGGTCGTTCAGAACTATATTGATTCGGGTTATTCGCTCGTGAGAACACGTGAGCTTCAAACCCAGCTGGTCGATCAGTACAAAAGCGATATCTCAAAATATGCATCGACTCGAGCGTTTAACGTTCGGTCGATTTTTGAGCAAATTCCCGTTCAGCTTGAGGCGGAGTCTCATCGCTTTGTTGTTTCGTCTCTGGGTGAGGGAGCTCGCCTTAAAAAATATGAACAGGATTTCCTGTGGCTTGTTAACGCAGGTGTTGGATTGATGGTCGCCAGGGTGACGGAGCCACGGAGTCCTCTCAAGAGGACGGAGAAAACGACAGCCTTCAAACTATACGAGTCTGATACAGGCATGCTCGCATCGCGATACCCCGGCAGCACTGCACGCGCTGTCTATCTTGATATGAAAACTCCCAACCTTGGTGGTCTCTATGAGAACGTGGTCGCGCAGGAACTCGTTGCCCTTGGGGCGGATGCATGGTACTACCAAACGCGTGAGGTCGGTGAAGTTGACTTTGTGATCGAAGGCGCCCACGGGCATGTTGTCCCAATCGAGGTCAAATCGGGCAAGAAAGTTCGAGCGCACGCGGCCCTCGATCGTCTGATGAGTGTGGGCGAGTACAAAATTCCCGAGGCCGTTGTACTAAGCCACGAGAATCTCAGCAAAGAGGGCAAGGTTCTGTACGTTCCAATCTACATGACGTTTTGTCTCGATGAGTTTATGGAAAAGGATGACCCCAATAACGATTTCTCGTTCGCACCCATATCTCTCTAGCCATTTGAATCCGCAATCCAGCCCCGTCCACACATCAATGCATTTCCCAAGGCGCTGCGCGTTTCGCGCCAAAGGCGCGAAAAAGCAAAGGGATAAGAAGCCGCAACAACCACGCCCCCATCCATCCCCAAAGTGGCGCGAGGTTTCGCGGCAAAGCCGCGAAACAGCGAAGGGGACAAAAGGCCCCACCAGCCACGTCATCCATTCAGCCACACAATCCGAGGACGTAGTCGTAGCAGGATCTGAGGGCTGACCTTCGCGGACACTCCGCAGGACGAAAGAACCCCCGCCGCACGTAGTGCGCAGCGGGGGTTCTTTCATGTCCGAGGACGTCCGCGAAGGTCAGCCCTCAGATCCTGCGGTGGGAGACCTAGGCCTCGTTGTACACCGTCTTGAGCTTCAGCAGGTGAGCGTAGCGGTCCATAGCGGCCTGCTCGTTCTCCTTGAAGAGCTCCTCGGCGCGCTCGGGGAAGGAACGCGTCAGCGAAGCGTAACGGGCCTCGTTCATCAGGAACTCCTGATAACCGCCCGCGGGCTCCTTGGAATCGAGCGAGAACTTCTTGCCGGCAGCAGCCTCGGGGTTGAAGCGGAAGAGGTTCCAGTAACCGCACTCGACAGCCTTCTTCATCTCGGCCTGGCAGTTCTGCATGCCACCCTTCTTGATGGAGTGCATCTCGCAGGGGCTATAGCCGATGATGAGGGACGGGCCGTCGTAGGCCTCGGCCTCGTGGATGGCCTTGAGGGTCTGAGCCGGGTTGGCGCCCATGGCGACCTGCGCCACGTAGACGTAGCCGTAGCTCATGGCGATCTCGGCCAGGGACTTCTTCTTGGTCACCTTACCGGCAGCGGCGAACTGAGCGACCTGGCCCAGGTTCGAGGCCTTGGAGGCCTGACCACCGGTGTTGGAGTAGACCTCGGTGTCGAAGACGAAGACGTTGACGTTGTGGCCGGAAGCCAGGACGTGGTCCAGGCCACCGAAGCCGATGTCGTAGGCCCAACCGTCGCCGCCGAAGATCCAGAAGGACTTCTTGGTGAGGTAAGCCTTGTCGGCGAGGATCGCCTTGGAAGCGTCGCAGCCGCACTTCTCGAGCTCGGCAACGTAGGCAGCGGCAGCGGTCTTGGAAGCCTCGGCGTCGTTGACGGAGTCGATCCAAGCCTGGCCGGCAGCCTTGAGCTCATCGGACGGACCATCGGCAGCGATGATGTCCTGGGTAGCGGCGATCAGCTTGTGCTGAACGGCCTCATAGCCAACGGCCATGCCCAGACCATGCTCGGCATTGTCCTCGAACAGGGAGTTGTTCCACGCCGGGCCGTGACCGTCCTTGTCCTTGCAGTAAGGAGCGGTGGCAGCGGGGTTGCCCCAAATGGAGGAGCAGCCGGTGGCGTTGGAAATGAACATGCGGTCGCCGGCGACCTGGGTCACCAGACGTGCATAGGCGGTCTCGGCGCAGCCGGCGCAGGAGCCGGAGAACTCCAGGTAGGGCTGCTTAAACTGGCTGCCCTTGACGTTGGCCGCGATGAGCTCCTTCTTCTCGGAGACGTTCTCGACCATGTAGTCCCAAACGGGCTGCTGGTCCATCTCCTGCTCGGTGGGAACCATCTCGAGGGCGCCCTTGGGGCAAACCTTGACGCAGTTGGTGCAGCCCATGCAGTCGAGCGGGGACACAGCCATGGTGAACTTCATGCCCTTGGCCTTGGGGCCCATGGCGTCGAGCGTGCGGGTAGCCTCGGGCGCGGCGGCAGCCTCGTCCTCGGTCATCGCGAACGGACGGATGGTGGCATGCGGGCACACATAGGCGCACTGGTTGCACTGGATGCACTTGGTCTCGTCCCAGTGAGGAACGACCACGGCGACGCCGCGCTTCTCGTATGCGGAGGCGCCCAGCTCAAACTGGCCGTCGGCGCAACCGACGAAGGCAGAAACGGGCAGGCTGTCGCCATCCATGCGATCGATGGGCTCGAGCAGGTTCTTGACCTGCTGGGCGATGGCGGACTTGGTCTCCTCGGAGAGCTCGACGGGAGCGGCGTCCTCGGCGGTAGCCCAGTCGGCCGGAACCTCGAACTTACGGAAAGCGGTAGCGCCGGCATCGATGGCCTTGTGGTTGGCGTCGACGATAGCCTGGCCCTTCTTCATGTAGGACTTGGTAGCCGCGTCCTTCATGTACTGCAGGGCGTCCTCGGCGGGCAGGACCTTGGCCAGCGCGAAGAAGGCGGACTGGAGCACCGTGTTGGTGCGCTTACCCATGCCGACCTTGGCGGCCAGGTCGATAGCGTCGATCAGGTAGACGTTGACGTTGTTGTTCGCGATGTAGCGCTTGGCCACGGCGGGCATGTGCTCGGCGAACTCCTCGTCGCTCCACTGGCAGTTGACCAGGAAGGTGCCGCCCGGCTTGACGTCGCGAACCATCTTGAAGCCCTTAACGATGTAGCTGGGGTTGTGGCAGGCGACAAAATCGGCCTTGGTCACGTAGTACGGCGAACGGATCGGAGAATCACCAAAGCGCAGGTGCGAGACGGTGACGCCGCCGGTCTTCTTGGAGTCGTACTGGAAGTAGGCCTGGACGTACTTGTCGGTGTGGTCGCCGATGATCTTGATCGAGTTCTTGTTGGCGCCGACGGTACCGTCGCCACCCAGACCCCAGAACTTGCACTCAATGGTACCGGGGGCTGCGGTGTTGGGCGCATCCTCGGCCTCGGGCAGGCTCAGGTTGGTCACGTCATCGACGATGCCGATGGTGAACTCGCGCTTGGGCTCGTCCTTCTTAAGCTCCTCGAAGACAGCGAACGCGGACGCGGGAGGCGTGTCCTTGCTGCCCAGGCCATAACGGCCGCCGACGACCTTGATGCCCGTCTTGCCGGCCTCGTAGAGAGCGGAGACGACGTCCTGGTAGAGCGGCTCGCCGATGGAACCCGGCTCCTTGGTGCGGTCCATGACGGCGATCTTCTGGACGGTCTCGGGGAGAACGTCGACAAAGTGCTTGATGGAGAACGGACGGAACAGGCGAACCTTGACCAGGCCGACCTTCTCGCCGTGAGCGTTGAGGTAGTCGATGACTTCCTCGAGCACGTCGCAGAAGGAGCCCATGCACACGACGACGCGGTCGGCATCGGGAGCGCCGTAGTAGTTGAACAGGCCGTAATCGGTGCCGAGCTTCTCGTTGATCTTCTTCATGTAGCCCTCGACGACGGCGGGAAGCTCGTCGTAGACCTTGTTGCAGGCCTCGCGGTTCTGGAAGAAGATGTCGCCGTTCTCGTGGCTGCCACGGGTGTGCGGGTGCTCAGGGTTGAGCGCGTGGTCGCGGAAAGCCTGGACGGCGTCCATGTCGCACATCTCGGCCAGATCCTTGTAGTCCCACATGGCGACCTTCTGGATCTCGTGGCTGGTGCGGAAGCCGTCGAAGAAGTTAAGGAACGGGGTCTTACCCTCGATGGCGGCAAGGTGAGCCACCGGCGAGAGGTCCATGACCTCCTGGACGTTGCCCTCGGCGAGCATGGCGAAGCCGGTCTGACGACAGGCCATGACGTCGGAGTGATCACCGAAGATGTTCAGGGCGTGCGAAGCGACGCAACGCGCGGAGACGTGGAAAACGCCCGGGAGCTGCTCGCCTGCGATTTTGTACATGTTCGGGATCATCAGGAGCAGACCCTGAGAAGCCGTGTAGGTGGTGGTCAGAGCACCGGCGCCCAGCGAACCGTGAACGGTACCGGCTGCACCTGCCTCGGACTCCATCTCGACGACCTTGACCGGGGTGCCGAAAATATTCTTGCGACCCTGGGCCGCCCACTGGTCGACATGGTCGGCCATCGGGCTGGACGGCGTAATGGGATAGATTCCCGCTACCTCGGTGTACGCATACGAAACATATGCGGCCGCCTCGTTGCCGTCCATAGACTTAAACTTACGCGCCATATACCCCTCTCCTCTCATATAGGTATACAGGCCCCGGCGATCGCCGGGATGTTGGCGTGATGGGATTTACGCTGTTGCTTCCAATCATCTGGCAGGCAGGCTCAGCAGCAGGTACATGGCGTGGAGAGAAGACATGCCGAGGCGAGGGGCAGCTGATGCGCCCCACAGACCCGACCGCCCGTCTTGCACATGACCGAGCGCCGCAAAGGCCGCATGCCGGATGCTCCCGGGCACGCCCCGGCGATGGGAAGCGCCCGCAACGGAAATCCGCATGCGGGTTTATTGTACCCCGCCGTTAAGTGTAATTTCGACAAATATAGGCGGGCGGTAAAGGTTTACCTCGGGTGACCGCCAAAGGCCAGAATGGTCCCTCCATCCCCGGACGACTGGCTCTGACGCGCCAAGGAGTGTCCCCAAGTACCGGCAGGAAAGGAACGTCCCTAACTGCCGGCTAGAGGGCGCCGAGCAGGATGGCGTAGGTGGTGGATTCGCCGAGTTTGAGCTCGTCGCCGGGGTTGAGCTGGGCGGAGCGGCCGGGCTCTACTTGAATACACACACTCGTGGCCCCGTTTACCACCACGGTGCCGTTAGTGGACGACAGGTCCTCGACAAACCATGCGCCAGACTCGTCGCACCAGATATGGGCATGGCGGGCCGAGACGTCGTCGGTGATGCCGCCCTCCCCCGTTGCCAGCGCGCCGATCTCAACGCCTTCCTCACTCGGCTGAATCCAGCGCGGGACGCTCACCACGTAGCCGTTTTGCACGCACAGCAGTCCCAGCGGATGCGCCGGCGCGACCTCGTGCTCGCCCGCGACCGAAGATGTGCTCAGCGAGCGCGGCGTCGACGTGTCGCCGCCACGGGTCGCATGAGCGCGGCGGCTCGCCCGACTTGGAACTAAGGCGGGCGTGAGAGCAAACGGCATAGGGAACGAATCTTGCGGATGTACTCCTCGACGTCAGGCAGGTAAGCCCCACGAAGTCACCGGGGAGGCCCAAGCGGCCCGGCACCACTTCCAGATTCTGACCAGGGCGAGTCGTTCGCCGGTGGCTGAAGGCTCGCTCCCACCCAAAAGGGGAGATTCGCGTTGTTCCCCAATCGCTCTCGCATCTTTCATTTTGCTCGAGGTGGGCTATAAAAACTTTCCTGGTGAAAGGCGGCGATTGGTTTCCTTTCTTTCTAGAGGAGCGCGCCTGTAATCTGTTTTCATCCTAAATCAAGTTAAGATCGGACCTTCCAGAGGCAAGTCGACTCAAACTGCGAGGCTCCATGTTGGAATAAAGAGCGCTGTCGAAGTGCCAACAACACAAAGCTTGCCAGTCTCAAATAGAACCTTTTGGGAGTCCGATTGGGCCGCACACCGAATCCCCGCTGGTGGTTTTTTATAGCTGCGCAACAATAAACAAGGTTAGTGCCAGTCCAGCATGAAATTGAGGAACGTATGCATTTTTTCTCAGTAAGTGATCGTCGTTACTGCTTCGATGAGGTCACTCGCAATTGCTTTCAGGTTGACCAAGCATCAGAAGATGCGCTTCGCATATTTGAGGCATCGGGAAGAACGGTCAACTCGAAGTTGCTAACAAAGTCACTTGCTGCGAAAGGCTACGACCAAACGACCATAGCAGAACTTGAAGACGACATTGATGAGTATCAACGATTGTCTGAGCGGACTTTCTTAACAAAAGACACGCCTCGAAAACTTAGATCCATCGAACTCCACGTTTCACATGCATGCAACCTTGGTTGTAGTTACTGTTTTGCCGGTAAAGGAGATTATGGAACGTCTCCTCTGCTGATGACAGACGAGATAGCCTTCAAGGCGGTCGACTACCTCGTCGCAAGTTCATCGGAAAACGAAACGCTTGCGATCGTCTTTTTTGGTGGGGAACCCATGATTAACGAGCCGCTGATATGGAAAACGGTCGACTATTCAAAAAGAATATACCCCAATAGAAACTTTACCTATTCTATTACGACCAACGGAACGCTTTTGAATGACACTGCTGTGAATTCTTTCAAGGAGCACGGGTTTTCTGTTCTGATTAGTCTCGATGGTACAGGATGCAAGCACGATGCATCGCGCCCGTACAAGACGGGAGGCGGCTCTTTCTCCGATATCGACAAAAACGTTCGTCGTTTTTCCGAGTCGTTCCCCTTCGGCGCAAGAGCGACCTTAACAAATAATAACTGTAACCTTGTTGAAGACTATCTTCAGTTTAAAGAGATGGGCTTCAGAAGGATTTACTTCTCGCCCGTGAGCTCATTCGATGAGAATATCAAACTCGACGAACACTCATTAAACAAAATCAGGGCGGGCCTAATAGATTTGGCGGATCAATATCTCAAACAGATTGATCAAGGGGAAAAGCCCTTGTTTAGAACATTGAAAACTGCAGTTGATTTGATTATGAGCAACAGGATCGCCTTTGTCGGATGCGGGGCTGGCAGGCGTTTTATTTCCGTGACTCCCGAAGGGGACGTATACCCCTGTCACAGGTTTGTCGGGATGATGCGATTCAAAATGGGCAACATCGTCACCGGAATTGACGAAACTAGGTATATTGAAAACTGGAGTCAGGGTGTCGAAAAAAGAATTGACTGTACGGACTGTTGGGCTCGGTCTTTCTGTGGTGGGGGCTGTAGCTGGGAGGCTGCAGACGAGCACGGCTACTTGCCCAAGAGTCTACACCCTGCATCATGTGAATATAGAAAAATGTGCTACGAGATGGCTTTTGACCTTATTTCCCGCCACTCATCTTCGCAGGAGAAAAATCAACGAGAAGCTACTGTATCGGAATAAGCGGTTCAGCGCATTGCTGTCACCATTGTGGAGGTGTTCGTTCTTCTGATTACCGTCTGCGAAGCTTATTGCTACGTTCGCCGAAACCATTCTAGAAATATGGTGAACTAGACATCTTGGTTTGTTATACACAATATTGAGGTTTTTCTGCACTCAAAGGGAGGTAGTCGTGAAGCATATTCATCCGATTAATCCAGGAAGTGGCGACGAGGCAGGCGTGAAGCCGATGTCTTTTGACTGCCTCTTGGGCATTACTGACATCTGTACTGTTTATGATAAAGCAGATGGCTGTGGTGCATACGATTACTGCGACTATGACATGGATGGCGGCAGCATCTGCGTTGTAGATCACTGTGGCATTGATCAAACGTAGTCTCTAATTGGATTAAGGTGAGGAGCTGTTATGAAGCATATCCATCCTGTTGGTTCAAATGAACATCCTCCCGTTGAGCCTTGTTGTCTTGGAGTTGATATATGCAATTTTTACGACATCGCCGAGTGCCCTGTTGCGGATTGGTGCTATGTCGATAAAGAATCAAGCTGTGTTTTGCCAGCAGATTGGTGCGATTCAGTTGACGAGTAGTTTTGTGGCTAGGAACTATTTGGTCCAATTCAGAATAAGATGGGAACAAATACCAAAATCTCGTGTCTGGGAGGAGTTATGCCATTATTGCAAGGTCTCGTTGGATTAGCCTTTATACTTGCGTTATATCTGGCACCTTTTTTAATTCTATTCTTCATTATCCGACTCTTTCTTCGGAGAAAATAGGAGTGTCACGCAAACATTAGCGTAGCTTTCTTCCAATATGAGCCGAGCATTGGCAAGTGGAATAAGAAGCCCGACCGTTCGCCACATGAAAGTGATCGGACGGGCTTCTCTATTTAACCCGGGCCGCCACCCATAGCGGCTTTCCAAGCGTATTCTCAGTGCAAAGCAATCGTCAGTTTAATCCTATGCGCTGATACCGCATTTCATTTGTTCGGCTCGAATTCTACGGCCTGGCAACCCTCGCACTCTCCGGCAAATGGATTGAACGCGAAGGCAGAGATGATGTGTGCGTGGACATCGAGGCTGCTGTAGGCAACATACTGGGACATGGACCCCCGCTGCGCGTGGTATGCGGCCCGGCATATTCATTGCCGTCCAACCCCGTGTAGTTGCAGCAAAGGGTGGAACCTCAATGCTCAGCTCATGTTGTCCGTGGGACACGAGAATCGTAAGTACACTTTGGTGCGATTCTCACGCTGATACTGAGCCACCTGGAATAAGATACGTCGCGACAACACTTCGCTTCACCTCTGTCTCGACAAGATGACGTAGACTAAAGTTTCCTTTAGTAAGAGAACGAGAACTATATCTGAAAGCGTTGCGATGGCGTGAAGGCACCGAGTCCGAACCGCCTGAATGCTACGTGCATCTGCATCGCCTTTTTGTTATCTCTGCCAGTTGGGTAGCACTACACTTGTCATCATTTACCTTGGTACATGCTGCCTAAATCCACTACCCCTTCTACCGCGCCGACCATCTCGTCATCGTGAGAGACAACGATGATCAGCTGGCTTTGCTTGTTGCGCTTAACATAGGCCGCAAGCTCGGCGCGGCTTACAGCGTCTAACCCAGTCGTGGGCTCGTCGAGTACCAAAACTGACGACTTGCGTGAAATCGCCGACCATAAGTACACTCGGCGCAGCTCACCGCCCGAAAGCGCGGAGCAACGTTTCCCGAGCAACTCCTTCACGCTGTTTTCCAGCGAAAGTAGGCCATCTACACCCCGGTGATAGGAAGAAAAGGGCGTGTCGAAATACTCTAACAGCTCTTTCACCGTTTCGTCCGGCGCGAAGCACGACTGTGGGCAGCACGATATCTCTCTCGCACGTATGTAATCCAAGTCGCATTCTTCGATTGGCACGCCGTTGTATTTTACTTTGCCTTTCGATGAGTATAGCCCGAGCATCAAGTAAAGAAGTGACGTCTTGCCTCTTCCGTTTTCCCCAACTATGCAATATGTACCAGGACCGGAAAACTTGAAAGAAAACCCGCCGAGGACCTCTCGGACAGATCCGTCTGGAAGGGCAACCGAGAATTCCAAATCAGATACCGAAATGTCATTTATTTCATCGAGTTTAGCTAAATCGGTCCGATTCCACCCCGATCTCTCCTTTTCTCTCGTCGCGATAGCCGTCCTATCCCATGATGCTTTGGCATCTTGATAGGATTTGAACAATGACATCATACTTTTCAAAGTCTTAAAGAGAACCGCGAAGTATGTACCGATGATAGTGTACTCGCCTATTGACATAGTTCCGTTAATGATTCGTACTCCGGAAACAACAAGTATCACCGCTTGAAACAACGCTGCGAAAAGACCATCGAGCGATGTCAGAGAATATGATAGCTTTCCGGAGCGCAAAACTTTGGGAAAATAGCTCTTAAACCCAGCGTCGAGCGCTTGTTCGCTCTTGCCGTACGAAGATGTCAGTTGAATGTTGAGAATCTGATTAAGCTGCGATGCAATTGCGGCGTAAAAGGCGCTGTCCGCCTCTTTCTTCTCATACGTGACCCTATACAAAAGTTTCCTCAACCCAGTAATTACACAGAAATACACGATGAGGAGAATGATAGAAAACACCGCGAGAGTTGAATCAATTGACCATATGATAAGCAATACGATGGGAATGGCTACAATGGACAGCGGCGCACTGATAAAATTCGCCAAAACGAAGGATGAGACCACGCTGGAGTCGGAAATAATCCGTTGCGTTGTATAGGCTGGATCGATGGTCCGACTCACCAAGTAATCGTCTCTTTCAAAACGCAAGACGGCCTCCCTGAGAAGATCAAAGGAAAGTCTCGTGGTTATGCGAATGGAAAGTGTTCCTGCAAAATAAGTAAAGAGGGTGGAGAAAACTCCTATTGACGCAACCAGGAGCGCGAAGAGTACGGCGTCTCTTTCGCTGCGGTTACCGAGAAGAAAATCTAAGAATTTCCCGTTCACGTATGGCATGGCATAGGAGAGAGCGGTTCCAATCACCGTGATAGCAATGAAGACGAAAGCCCCTTTTGCTCTGATGAACCTCGAGAGAACGCATCGAATCAAGGAAGGCCCCAATCTACCCGCCACAAAACATCAATCACTGATACCTTACACCTCAACACAACAGGAGCGAAGATTTGCCAATGAGACTGCTTTAAGATTGCCTTGGGCCAATACGATCTCAAGCTCTTCCTACAAGAGAGTCGGAATCGGACATCTCCTCCGACGAACCTGGCAATCGGGCGGTTGAAATATCTTTTTCAACCGCCCGATTGCCACAATAGATTTGAGCATCCGCCCACAAACGTCCGCGTTTTATACCCATCAAATCCTTTGCCTTTTGTCGTCTAGACTAGAAAAATCGCTCGAAATAACGCAACCGGCCTGCTCGCTTGAAGAAACCTAAGCCCGTAACGTAGATGTGCAAACTTCCGAAACGCCTTGCGCGGCATAGTGCGTATAAACTTCGTCAACCGCCTCAGAAATATCTGAGTATCGCGCCGGGTCAAAAGCATACGATGTCGCAGCTATACCCTGCACCCATTCGGAACGCGGATTAATTGAATAGCCACACAGCATCATCATACATGCATCTAGACCTGATTTCCCAAGTATCCGACGTATTGATGAGAGCATCGCGGGTCGCCCCTGCACCATCGTCGTCACCCCTATTAGCAGTATTTACCGTTTTTCTCTAAATGCGTATCGCCACCCTTAAGAATACGAAGTGTTTTATCCAGACCCGATTGTCCTCCATCTCAAACGAAGGGATAAGGAATCTCATCCGGAATCGGCAGTAACGGAGGATTCACAACGACAAGCGAAAAACATGAGTCATCTCTCAGAGGGGAGTAAAGGCTCCCCTCAAGCACCCTAGTTTCGTCATCCAAAGAGTTGATGGCAGTGTTTTTCTTACAAAGGTCGACAACAAAAGGGTTGATTTCTACAGATGTTACATCCATGCCACAGTTGGTAAGTATCAGGCCCTGTATTCTGGGGCCAGAACACAAATCGAGAGCCTTCCGTGCGCTCTGCGGTGTAAGGCGCCAATCTCAGCAAATCTGTCCCACAATACTGCGCTGAAGAACAAGACGGAACCCCTGAGCCAAACTCCCCTATACCTTATTAAGGCTAAGACAGGCAAGTTCACGCACCCGGCATATTCCAGAATAACATCCTATTGTTTTAGATGCTCTACAAGCATGAACAGCCGCGAATCGGAAAGATCTTCTAGTTTCGCCCCGACTGACCGCCAAGGGCCAAAATGGCCCCTCCATCCCCGGGCGACTGGCTCTGGCGCGCCAAGGAGTGTCCCCAAGTGCCGGCAGAAAAGGAATGTCCCTATCTGCCGGCTAGAGGGCACCGAAGAGAATGGCGTAGGTAGTGGATTCGCCGAGCTTGAGCTCGTCGCCGGGATTGAGTTGGGCGGAACGGCCGGGCTCGACCTGAATGCA